>QIAK01000404.1 GCA_003225515.1 Acidobacteriota bacterium
CAATCCGGTGGTACCTGGACGCCTACCGCACAAAGCTCTGGGTGATACGGATGTTGTTCCTTTGAGCAAGGCGGTGCGAGGTTCCAGTTGCGTTCTGATCCTCAGAGTAGACCGACGTTCCCGGAATGACTCAGCTATGCCGATGTCACAAAACGCAGAACGTCGATCAACTCGATTAACGGGCCGGGCCCGTCATGCAACCGGGGATCTTGTGCACTGGCATTGGACAGTCGCCGGTCCTGCATTCCAACCTGGCGTCCAATTTGCTCGAGAGCGCGAGCGAGCGCCGGGAGAATATCCCGCCGCTACGCAACCCCCTGTGCCGGGCCCGCGCTTGGTAATGTGAAACAAAATCTTGCGCCGCGCGGAGCATTGTCGGTAGCCCACAAGCGGCCGCCGTTCGATTCAACAATGGAGCGGCTGATCCGCAGTCCCATGCCGGTCCCATGAGCTTTGGTGGTAAAGAAGGCATCAAAAATCTGCTCTGCCTTCTGCGGCGGCAGACCAATGCCAGTATCCCTGACCGATATCAGCACCTGACCATCCTCATCGCGCTGCGACTGGATGGTCAGCTCGCGCGTCCCGTCCACGCTTTTCATCGCGTCGATGCTGTTCATCATGAGGTTCATTAGCACTTGTTGCAATTGCACGCGATCTCCCATGACATGAGGAAGGTCTGCGGTGAGCTCCGTCCGGGCTAAGATGCCGTATTGAGTTGCCTCGCTATGCAGGAGAAGCATCATCTCGCGAATAATCTCGTTGAGATCCACCAACTCCCGTTGCGGAGTGCCCTTCTTGAAGAGCAGGCGGACCCGCTTGATGATTTCCGACGCACGGGTTGCGTCTTTGATAGCTCTTGACGCAGCCATCCGAGCCTCGTCCAAATCGGGTTGATCGTGCGCAAGCCAGCGCAGGCAAGTCTTGGCGTCGGTGACTGCTGCGGCAATCGGCTGATTCACTTCATGCGCTAACGAGGCAGTCAACTCCCCCATGCTGCTCACCCGGCTGGCGTGGGCGAGATCCGCCTGAGCTTGACGTAGCTCCTCTTCTGCTTGCCTGCGTTCAAGGTAGTGCTGCTTGATGCTCCGGACGCGAATGTGGTAGAAGCCCCAGATCAGGGACAGTAACCCCACGGCAACGATTGCCCGAAACCACCAAGTAAGCCACCACGGGGGAAGGACCCGGATGTGCAGTGTCGCTCCAGGGCGCCCCCAATCGCTTTGCCCGGTTGCTGTTTGTACATGAA
Source organism: Acidobacteriota bacterium (assembly GCA_003225515.1). Classification (GTDB taxonomy): domain Bacteria; phylum Acidobacteriota; class Terriglobia; order Terriglobales; family Acidobacteriaceae; genus Sulfotelmatobacter. Next base: position 1,247 of record QIAK01000404.1, read on the forward strand.
ACGTGTATTTTCCAGCGGGCAAAGCTGTGTAATTCACCGCCCGTTGGTCAGTGCCGGTTTCAGTCCATTGCAGATCCAATCCTTCAAGCTTGTAGCGATATCGATTTAGCGAAGTATCAGAGTAGCTGAGTGCCGCGAACTCCACTGAGAAAATGCTTTGCAGGTGAGAGAGCGTGATGTGGTCCGCGTAACTGATGGACTTTTTAAGCGGCGAGCCACTGCCGACTTCCACCGGTTGGCCAAACAATCGAAAATCAGTAAAGACGACTGGAGGGACATATTCGCTGTCCACTACGCTGTCAGGGTAGAAATGCGTTGCACCGCTGAATCCCCCGAAGAACATCTTTCCAGTCGTACCCTTAAAGCATGTTAGCCACCCAGTGAAATCCATCCCTGGAAGACCGTCGGCCGTAGAGTAGTTCTTGAATATCTTGGCTACGGGATCGAATCTGGATATTCCTCGGTTCGTGCTCATCCAGAGATCGCCCCGCTGATCTTCGAGGATACAGTTCACTCTATTGCTAGGCAGCCCATCCTTGGCGTAGTAACTGGTGAATGTCCCGCTTTCAGGATTGAGTTTGTCGAGCCCGCTTTGAGTAGCAGCCCACACCGTTCCCGCATGATCGACGTGAACTGACGTTACCCGGTTGTCGCTCAAAGAGTACGGATCATCGAGCCTATGCTCGTAACCTGTAAACTTACCTGTCATTGGATCGAAGTGCTGCAGACCCGAAGTGCCGCCCAGCCACAATCCTCCGTTCCGATCTTCATCGATGTCGAAGTAGTTTTCTGTTCCACTTTGCCCGTTGCGCTTGTAGGTGGCGAAGCGTCCTGTTGAAGGATCGAAGGAATCGAGACCGTTCCGCGTAGCCAGCCACATCCTCCCAGCGCGATCGATGAATATGTGTATGATGGCACTGGCGCTCAGGCTTGAGGGATCGTCTGGACGGTGCACATAGTTCCGGAATTCGCCAGTGCTGCGATTGAAGCGGTACAGCCCTTCAGTGACTGTTCCCAGCCAGAGGGTACCCCAACGGTCTTCTGTGATTGTAATGGGGTCGAAATCCAGCCAAGAACCTGAAGGCCGGAAAAAGGCATACTCTCCGCTCTTGGGGTCAATGCGGAGCAGAGATCCCGTGATTCCGACCCAGAGCACCCCCTCTTGATCTTCATAGATCGCGTCCACGATGTACTCGCCCAGGCTGTTAGGGCTAAGACCCGGGCGTAATAGTGGGCTGAAGGCCGGCCTTTTGATGGAGAACACATTTGGCGCTCTCGCATGGAACGCAGTCCAAATGTTTCCCTGGTGATCCTTGCCCAGGGCAATAACCCGATCCTCTGCAATGCTCTTGACGTTCTCAGGCTGATGTCGGTAGGAGATTATTCTCCCGTGTTCTCGATCGAATTTAAGCAAGCCCTCGCCTCCGCTGGCGAACCATAGGGTTCCTTCTTCATCCTCGAGTATCCTGGGCACACCGACTGACATCATCTTGCCGGACCTGCTGTTGTAAAGCGAAAAATTGGTGATCACGTTTGTGGTTCGATCGAATGTCGCCAATCCGCCCTCCCCGCGAGTTGCGCTGTAGACAATCCAAAAAGTACCAAGGCGGTCTTCATAAAATGAGGCACCATCGCCCCCAGATTCGGGAAGCACGAGCCGCAGCGTGACTTTGCCTGTCTCGCGGTCAAACTCTTCCAAATTACTTTTTCCCAAGACCCAAAACCTACCGCTCCGATCTTCACCTGTTGTCCTAAGGTCATTGCTGCTCAGACTCGAGGGAGCGTGTGAATCATGGATATAGTGGTGAGTGATGTGCCCCGCGCCGGGATCGAATCCAAACAATCCGTCGCCGGTCGCCAGCCACAACATTCCGGCGCGGTCTTGGCTAATGTGGACGACACTAAGAGGAACGCGGCTGGAAGCGTCGCTCTCGATGCGATAATGAGTAAACGTCTCCGTGGTCGGGTCAAACCGATCGAGGAACTGGTCACATCCAATCCAAAGCATGCCGGCACGATCTTTGAATAGCGCGTAAATGTAGGCTCCGCTTAGGCTATTTACGCTTCCAGGAACAGGTGTGAATACTCTAAATGTGTGGCCATCATATCGATCAAGTCCGTATTGTGTCCCAAACCACATGAACCCTTGGTCGTCCTGCACAATCTGTAGCACTCGTGTTTGTGACAAGCCTTTTACATTGGAGAGTTCCCTGAAAATGATGTCGTCCCCGGGCACTACTGGCACTCTCATCGGACGGGCGCTTACGCTTCCTTGTGCCACAACGCTGGAAGTGTTTGAAGAGAAGTCGCCTTGGGCTCTCGCCATAGCACAGAGCAGGGCTGCCAACGACAATCCAGCTAAGGTGAATAGCGAGCTCCGCATAGAAGCCCCCCGCAGCAACGTAACTTGGCGGGACCACTGTTGCAGGATCCTTCTTGCAGAATCGTGATTCCGTACGGTCGAAGGCATAGCCTAAAAGGCCAACTTCAGCGCCATCTGTAACTGCCTTGGTGTATTCGCCGTGGAGGTAACCACACCGAAGTTCGGGCCATTAATAATATTGCTCGGCGCCGCCAAAACAACAGTGTTCGTGGCGTTGAATGCCTCAGCCCTGAATTCGAGCTGGAGTCGTTCTCCGATTGGAAATCGCCTGAACAGAGAGCAGTCGAGATTTCGGTACCAGTCCGAACGCAAAGAATTGCGTCCTAAGTCACCAAATGTATAAGGAGCGGGAACGGCGAAGGCACTCGTATTGATCCATTCCGCTGCCGTGCGATGTTCTGGAGTAGGGTCTCCCACCAGATTCGCTCGTACAAATGTGTTGCCGGTATTCGCCAAGTCGCCCTGATAGATTACGTCGTAAGGCGTTCCGGAATGCACGATAACAAGCGCATTCAACTGCCACCCGTCGGCTAGGTGACTAAGCACTTTGTTCGATGGATTGAGCGGTTTTCCTTTTCCGAACGGAAGCTCGTAGCTGAAACTCCCGGAAAAAGAGTGTGTAAGGTCAAACCCGGATACGCTCCGATCTCCTCGAAGATCATAGGCGTTCTGCAGTTCGCACCCCTCTACACCATACAGTCCTGAACACGCCAAATCGATGGATTTTGACCATGTGTACGAGAGCAAGTATGTTAAGCCCTTGGCGGTAACTCGATTCAGCTTGACTTGCAGAGAGTTATAGTTGCCATTGCCGGCACTGGTGTCATAATTCGTTGCCGTGATGTGCGGAAAAGGTTGACGACTGGCTACCGTTGCGGCATCCCCTGGTCCTGGGAGTTCTGCTGTATTGTGTAGGCCTCCCAAATCTAACCGTCCACTGTGCGAACCGACATAAGCGATCGACAGCGTCGTATATGAACTAAGCTGTTGGTCGACTTCCAGGTTCCAGTTGTCAACGTACGGTGTTTTGAGTTGAGGATCGTAATAGTAGCTTGGGCTCCCGAACGGAGTGTTGGGCGGATAGAGCACCCCCCCTGCTCCGAGACCGAGAGGGTCCCCGATCGTGGCGGTGGGAATGCTCTGATTTTGTGAGTTAATGTTCAACGCCCCCACCGAAGGCCACGTTCCTCCGATGTTTTGAGCAGTTTGCGTAACGCCATTCCATTCGTCATAAAACCGGCCGTAGCCAGCTCGGACGGATGTCGAATCACGAAGACGGTATGCTATGCCAAGGCGTCCCTGCCAGTTCCCGTAATCCGTATAGTGGAGGTTGCGGTTGCTGTTTTTTGTGATCGATACATTTGCGGGAAGGACGCCGTTTGGAAGGCATGGTGCCCGCCTAGAAGGAGAGCAGGCGGGCGGGACCGCGCTCACGATGTACGTGCCGTTGGAAAGATCCAAGTTGCCAACATAGCCGGTGCCGTCCGAAAGAGAGCCGTAAACTGGCCACTTTGAGAGGTCATAGCGGACTCCAATATTCAGGGAGAGGCGCGGCGTCATCTTGTACTGGTCCTGAACGTACCCTCCCTGAATCGACCCGCCGTGTTCTGTTACGAGGGCATCTCGCCAGAAAGAACCAGTGGGAACTCCAAGGAGAAAGGAAGCGAGTGCATCGCCGGTTCCTGCTCCGCTGGGCCCCCCAGGATTCTCAAGATCCGAGGTCTGAAATGCGCTAAAGCTTTCCCCAGCAGCGTAGACCGGACCGACAAAATTCTCTATCGAATAGCTGTATCCAGCCTTGACCGTATGGCGATTCAGAACTTTCGTGAGATCTCCGCCAAATTCATAAGTATTGGCAAGTTGTTCAGTCTGACCGTTGTACGAACTTGTAGAAGCGTAGCCATTGATCGCGATCACCGGCACGATAGAACCTGGGAAGGCGACGAAACCCGAAATAAATTTTGGCGAAAAGCCAGCATTGATCAGAGCTAAGGGGAAATCGGCGGGAGTATTGGGAAACGCTGTGGTGACTGTATCGTTGCCGAGATTGCGCCCAAAGTGGACTTGTAGGAGAGTACCTGGCCCAAACACGTGAGATTCGTGCAGACTTGCATTCCAGCTATAGATCGAGATTTGTTTGAGCGCGCCGGGGTAACCAGCGGAACCATAAGACGATTCGTTAAAGTACGAGATCCGTCCGAGCAACGAATCATGCGACCCAAAGTTTTGGTCGATACGGCCGGTGTAACTGTCCTGGTCAAGCAGGGTCTTCGTCGTATCGTCAAGGTTGCCTCCCGGCACGGGTGGACCAGCCGCGGGGAACAATGTTGCGTAAAGCTCCGCAGCGGGTGAAAGAAGATTCTTGGGAATCTTGTTCCCAGGGAAAGGATCTCTTAGGAACTCACCCGGATGCAGTGGATCGGGACTCGTCGAGAATGGATTGTAGATCTGGATTCCTTGGCCGAGGAGCGAGCCGAAGTCTCCCGTCAGTTGTGCCGCGGTGGGTGCACGGACAATGCTCTGAGCCGCTTGGCTTTGGCGAAAGCCTTCATAGGCGAAAAAGAAAAACGTCTGATGTCTGCCGTTATAAAGATGTGGAAAGAGGACAGGACCACCGGCGGCTACACCAAACTGATTCTGACGAAGCGGGTTGCGGGTCGGCAGGAAAAAGTTGCGAGCATCCATTTGCTCGTTTCGCAAAAACTCCCATGCGGAACCGTGGAAGGTGTTGGTTCCGGCTTTTGTGGCAACGTTGATGATTCCGCCGGCGACACCTCCGAATTCCGCGAGGTCATTGTGAGACTGAAGCTTGAACTCCTGGATGTCGTCGATGATCGGAGAGTAGTTGTAGTTTCCGAGAAACGCGAGGTCGTTGACTCCATCCAGCAGGAACATGTTGCTTCGGTTTCTCTGTCCATTCACGGCAGGAAAAATGAAGGTACCCACTGCAAGACCTCCCCAGCCACTGCCTCCTGCTGAATTCTGCGCTACGCTGATCGGGCTGACTCCTGGCGTCAATGTCAGCAACTGGGTGAAGTTTCGACCGTTCAACGGCAGATCGTTAACCGATTTTGTCGTGATGACTGTTCCTAGTTCCGAGGTTGTGGACTCCACGGCCGACAGATTTGCGGTGACTGTCAGCGTTTGCTGCGAGGATCCAACGGTGAGTCTAAAATCGAGCGTGGCTGTCTGATTGACCTGCAGGAGAATCCCAGTCATCTCGCGCGTCGCAAAGCCATCCTTCATGACTTGCAAGAAATAGTTTCCTGGAATTAGATCGGTGATGGAATAGGTACCCGCCGATCCTGAACTTGTGGTTCGTTGAGTACCGGTGTCGACGTTACGAAGAACCATCCGTGCATCTGGAACGCGAGCTTCGCTCTGATCGGTAATTGTTCCGTTGATTGCTGCGGACACAGATTGGGCATATCCGCAACGAGGCACTGCGACTTCCCAGATCAAGAGGAAGACTATCCCTAGCCAATGCCTGGTCGACAGGCATTGGCTGAACCCGTCAACACCAGAGTCTTTCCGGGCGTACACATCGTCGATTCGTGACGGGACCCGCATGAGCTTTGGTCCGTTTGGTTTGCTTATCACTGAACGACTGTAGACGCTCGCGCGGTTGGGTCGCCTTTGCGGCGACAAGTATACATCTATGACTGGCCAAATGTCCGGATTCAGGACCGCGTTCTCTAGAGATATTTCACGGCAAGTTCAGATACAAGAATTGGCCGGGATCGGGCGGACTGAACGCGGAATCTGTCGTTATGGGAAGGCTTAGGTTGTCTACCGCGGGAGGGAAAAGTCAAAACCGGTGACAGGGCAGGGTTCTAACCAACTGAACTACGTGCCCACTTGCTTTTCATACGGTTAGCGCCAAACCCGCATGTTTGCTGTCTATTCTCGCTGTCACCCGTTTCGCCGGTTTCAACTGTTTCCACCGGATCTATCTAAATTCCGGGAGAAATGGACAGCATGGACAGCACGTCAAACTGGCTTCCATACCGCCCTCGTACAGCCGCGATCCAGAACATCTGTCCCTGCTCTGTGATTGAATTGTAGCAGACCGAATTCTAATTGGTACAGGTTTGGCCAGATGACTCGGACGGTTTGCCGAGAGTAGCTTTGCTGTCAGGTTACAGTGAGTGTGTGAGTAGGCTTCCGCGCAGTGCCCGTCGGCTTAATGAACGAGAAAAACGCTGGTAGTATCGGCGACGGGTGGACACGTTTCCTTCTACCAAATCAGTTTCAATCCAAATTGAACCTGCCGCGAGGTTGTGGATGTGCTAGTGATAGCTCCGGCGGTGCCGGAGACTTTTGTGCCGGACGCTGAAGATGTAAAGGTAATCAGATTCGGTGTATTGAAATTTGCGCGATTCAGCAGGTTGAAGATCTCGGCGCGAAATTGAAGGGCAAGCCGCTCGCGCAGATTCGTAGTCTTGAAGGCTGAGAAATCCCACGTCGCCAGACCTGGACCGATCAGAGTATCTCTGCCCAAGTTGCCGTAGAATCCGCTGCCGGCTGGCGGTGCCAGGAAAGCGTTCGGATTGAACCACTGAGACGGCTTACCGAGAATGACGGCGCCGGTGAAAGCGGAGTTCACGAACGGCCGCACCGGATTGCGAGTGTCTCCGTTGTTGGACGGGTTGTAGCTAAGCTGTGGCGTAAAGGGGAATCCTGATTGAATCGTGACGATGCTGTTCACGGACCAGCCACTCACCAGGGCGTTGCTCCAACCTTCTAAGCTATCCGCGAACAGTTGCCCCTTCCCGAATGGCAAATTGTAGACGGCGTTGATTACGCCGATGTTACGGACGTCGTAGGTCGCGAGGCCGTAGTCCGCGTGCAAGTCGAACGGATTTGACACCAAGCCGGGCGCATTGGGAGCAGCCGTCGCATTCAGCGAATCACCGTCATCCAGCGCCTTAGACCACGTGTACACGCCTCGCAGGGACAACCCATGGCTGAAGCGGCGGTTCACATCCACCTGAAGCGAGTTGTAATTGCTGATACCTCGAGAGAACCACGTCCACGTGTTGGCGATCGTAGCATTTGCCCTTGTGGTGGTTGGTACGTAGAACGCACCTGCAGGAACCGGAGCACCAGCCAAGGCCCTAGTGTAGGGACGTTCGGATACGTCGCCGGATAAGGCGAAGCTGGACAGATGACAGGAAATGGCTCATTGGCGTCAATGCCAATCAGGGCATGATAGCCATGACTTCCAACGTAGCCCACGGTCAAAGATGTGTTGGGTGAAACCTCCTGCTGGACACGTAGCGACCACGAGATCAACGTCGGGGTCCTCATATCGGGCTGAACTCCGCCAGGAACAAGTTTTGTTCCAGTGGGCGGCGGTGCAGTGGGATCGATCGGCAAGGACGAAACCTGAAATGGTGTCGTGGCGCTTCCGACGCTGTAGACCGGATTGAAAGGCGCGTTTTGATCGGTACGATAGCCCAGCGCATCCTGTAAATCGTTGTACATTCCAAAACCAACGCGAATTACGGTCTTGTCCGAGAGCGGACTCCAGGCCAATCCGATGCGCGGCTCAGGCAAGAACTTGGCATGGTTGGTGGTGAATAGAGAATGTCCGATGTGCGGATTGTTTGAGATCACTCCGTTGCTGAAGGTGTAGTTGGCGGCGCGACCGTGCGCCTCGTTCCACCCAGTTGTGAACTCGTCTCTGAAGCCCACAGAGAGTGTCAGCCGCGGCGCGATTCGAATCACGTCCGAGACGTACCAAGCGCCGAAGAGCGAACGCCAGTTCATCTCCGTCGGCGTCGGGTCCCAAAGAAAACTGGAGGCCGATCCCTGGAGGAAGTTTGAAAGACTCGAGAATGTCAGTTGGCCGTACTGACTGAGCGCAATGGTCTCGTTCGATTGGAAGGGTTGGAACCACGCCCCGAACGTGAATTAGCGAAGATACGCGATCGGCCCGCGGCGTTCTGCGCGGTTTCCCTTACTGGAATTTCGACCTCTCCCTGGCCAAGCGCACACTGGTGACTGATAGGTTTG
>QIAK01000434.1:0-265 GCA_003225515.1 Acidobacteriota bacterium
CGGAGTTTTTGTTCGTCGGTGGGACTGCTGACGAAACTCACTTCCGCCAGAATTCCCGGCATCGCGCTTTCGGTGAGGACGACAAAGCCGGCTTCCTTGATGCCACGATCGCGCAATCCAGGATTTTGCACCGAGAGCGTTCCATATAAAGATCGCTGCACGCTGGCCGCGAGGCGTCGTGACTGCTCGATACGTTCATGCAGGTCGGCTGCCGAGAGCGTTGGCGTCAGAAGATTCCTGGCGCCGCTGGATGTCGCGTCCACGT
>QIAK01000434.1:383-4237 GCA_003225515.1 Acidobacteriota bacterium
CGCTTGCGACTGGTTGGCGATCGTAGCGCGCTCGTCGAGAGGAATGTAATTGTCGTCATGGCGTGTATAAATCACTTCCGAGCCGAGACGGCTTTCGAGCAGCTGGCCGAGGCGTTGCGCAATTTCGAGCACCAGATCTTTTTCGAGCAGGCCGCGACGACCGACCGTGCCAAGGTCCCAGCCGCCGTGTCCGGCATCGACTACGATGCGCATCTTGGGTACTCGGGCGCGCAGTTGCAGATCTTCTTTCGTGGGCGGCGGAATCACGATCGCCAGAGGATTCTTTTCGGGCTCGCTTGCGTTCGGGAAAAGATTCACCGCGCCTTTGGGATTCGCGCCGATCTTGCGCACTTCGACTACCAGCCGGTAGGGATTCGGCTCAAGGCTCACCGAAAAGGTTGAACCGGCTTTGGTCTCGAGGACGATGCGCGTCATGCCCGCGACCGGCTGCGCCATGCGAATGCGGCTGATGAAAGTGTCGCCCACCTCGATGGTTTTGCCGACCAGCTCCGGAGCGAGCTGCGTGTCGCGCAGATCGAAGTAGATGCGCTCCGGCTTGGTAATGCGGTGCGCCTCGTACTGGACCTGATCTTGCAGATCGAGAACTACGGTGCTCGATTCGGCCGACGACCAGTGGCGAATTCCGGTGATCCGCGGAAATTTCGATAACTCTTGCGCACTCGCGGGTGAACTGTCGGGCTCACCGGCGTCGGAGTTTGTTTCCGGAGCGGCGGTTCCAGGATTCACGCTGGCCGCGGACGTAGCGGCTTGTTCTTCGCCTGGTTCTTTGGTAGCGGGCGGGCCCGCCGGTTTGACTGGCATTTTCTCGGTGTGAATCATCGCGCTGCCCAGTTGCGTGGTCTTCAGTCTCAACCAGACTCCGCCCGCAAAGGCGGTAGCAACGACGATGCACAGCAGAAGAATCAGCATGACCGGACGCGATTTCGGGTTCAGAAATTGTGGCAATCGTGACGGCTTCCGCATCGACAGGTTTTTCTGCGGGAATGTCGACGATTGCTGCAGGGGTCGCGGCATTTGCCGATTCATTTTTCGATCCGTCCGTTTTCGGTTCGATGTTTTTCGACTCAGCTTTTTGCGATTCAGCTTTCGCGTCAGCTTTCGAGTCAACTATCGGAGCTATGACGATCGGGGCCGGGACCGGTTTCTTCTCAGGCGCACGAACGGCCGCCGCGGCGGTCAAGGCAGCAGACATATCTACGGATGACGCAGAGACTGCTGCGACTTCGACGATCGGTCCAGTAACGGCTGGTACTGGCGTGGTTGCAAGCACTGGTGCAGCAGGCGCAGCTTTCACCGGCTCGACTGCGGCCGACATCTGCGTCGGAATCGTCTGTGCCGGCCGCGTCTCCATCAAACGCTTAGCCGGTTCCAGCTTGGTCGCTGCGGCCTGGGCAGATTCCGCGAAGCGATCTTCATCTTCCGGCTTCAGCGCTCCCAATACCAGTTCCGCCAGCAGACTCAGGTTGCGCATATCGCTTTCGTTGAATGCGAAGGGCCATTCGGAGAAAGCTTCGAGCACGCCAATCACGCGGAGCGCGCGCCCAACTTGCGGCAGGCCTCAAGGTTCACCCTGGAATCTGTCTCGGTGTCATCGCACATCACAATCTGCGCGGTGCGGAAGCAGACGCCGGAGAACGCAGAATCGCGCTCGATGCGCGCGCCTATATCGGGGCGAACCGTGCCCGCAGCGGCGCGCAACACAATCTCATTATTCTCGGCCAGCGCGATGGCGAGGCCGTCCGCCCCCGTGATGGCCACGGCGCGCTCCGCCACAAGTTGGAGCACTTCATCGAGAACGAACAGCTCGCTCTGCTCAAATTCTGGAAGAGAAGCGGGTGCATCAAAAGTGTTGTTCCGAGCGGCGAGAGCTTTTCGACGGCGAACCTGATCGTGCAGCGACGAGAAAGCCAGCAGAGCATGCAGCGCATCCTGCTGCGATGGCTTGCCGGGACCGCGAGCCAGTGGATCGGCGGTCGGCTCCAGCGGCCACCCGGGCACACCGCTGCCGGAGAACGCACCTGTCGCTTCGACATTCGGTTTAGTCGTGGTAGTCGCCATTTAAAGACAGTTCACTTGTAAGTTAACGGTCTTTTGTCCCAGTTGCAATTACTTGGGCATGACCCCTTGGCCATGTACTTTCGTAAGCCTTCCCGATCTCCAAATTTGAGGCAAAACACGATTTCAGCAATCCGCAAAATTCTACTCCTCTGGCACAGCATCGACCGTTTCTTTCCAGGTTTCTGCGAAATCCCTTATGCGAACCACCTTAGTTACTGAGGACGCATCTATCGGCGGAGATAGGATTTCAAGGATCGGGATCTGGCCGACCTGATTTCTCCCGGCGGTGTACGTATGCAGGCAGGACTATCTCCCGGGCCATCTCCCGCACGACGGGAACGGGCGAAGCACCGGCACGAGCTTCGCACTCTAACCTACGTCACGCTTGACCAGGCGAATGGCGGAATCATTCGCAATCTGAACCATCAAGGCATTGCGGTGCAGGCGGTCGCGGCGGTGCGTCCGCTGCAACAATTGCGCGTGCGTTTCGAATTGCGCAATCCCCGGCTGCGCGTGGAGGCCCGCGGCGAGGTCACTTGGTCTACGATGTCTGGACAATGCGGCATCCGCTTCCTCGATATGTCTCCGCGGATGACGCGGCAGATCAATGAATGGATCTTCGGCAACTTGCTGGAGGGAATCTCGCCGCATGCAGAAAACGCCATGTTTACAGGACCCCTGCTGGCCCATGCCGATTTGCGCGCCGCGGAACAGGACGACGGGCTGATGGTTTCTGAGGCGGCGGCGAAGGTAATCGAGTTGCCGGTGCAGCCGGGCTCATTCGCAACAGGTGCGCGAGTGGCGGAATTAGATTGGCTCTCTCAGCCGCTCTCGGGTCGCAGTCTCATCTGGACGATTGACACGCTGGTCGTAGTGGCAGCTTTGTTTCTTTTCGCGCTTGTGTTCTTGTCAATTACCGGGGAACCTCCGCGATGGCCTTTCACAATGGCAGCGGGAGCAGCCCTGTTTGTGGCGGGATTCTATTGGGGGTTCTTCATGATGTTCGGAGGGTCGAGCCTGGGAAAGAGATTCGCGCGGCTGGTGGGATCGGATTCGGAAGAAGAAGATAGTAATCAACGGTTCCGGTGAAGGGAAGAAAAATACTGCGGCTGGTCTGACGATGCGGCCTGAAGCCGCGCCCTTTCAATCTGGAATGCAGCTGAATTTTTTCTACAGGCCCTCACGCGCGTTAATTCGAAAAATATTGCTGGGCTAGCCACAATTGCAGCGTGCGCTGCTGTTGCTTTGCCAGCTTCACGAAACGGATGCCCATATTTCCACGCTTGTCCTGCCATGCGACTTCAGCTTTCGCCTTCAAACCTGAGCGCGCCCCGGGAAGCGCGAATGAGACTTGCAGAGCCTTGGCGATTTCTACGGGATCTTTGGTATGAATCTGCATCCCGCCCTGGCTTACGTTCACCAGATGCGCATCCATAGATTTGCGGCCCTTGGAATTTAACGAAACTGGGACTTCGAGTCCGGCGCGATGATAGCGGAGGCGTCCGTCGAGAATCATGCTGCGCGCCGCCGATAGGGTGCGCACGGCCTGTTCCACGGAGATCGGTTTTTCAAATGCGAAGAGCGCGCCGGTTTCGTCCAGATTTTGATTGCACTTCGGTCCGCCCATAATGACGAGGGGAACGGTCTTGGGCGCGTCGGCGCTTTGCAACTCGCGCAGAAAATGGGTGCTGCCGTTGAGATCGCAATCCACGATGAGAGCATCGATCTTTGACTTCGACAACCGGGCCAAAGCCCGCTGCGGTTCGTTTTCGACG
>QIAK01000435.1:0-431 GCA_003225515.1 Acidobacteriota bacterium
TGCGCGCGGCTTTCAGACCAGCGCGATTTTCCTTTTCGAGGATCGGGATCATTACTTCTTCGGTAGTGCCGGGATAAGTGGTGCTCTCGAGCACGACCAATTGTCCGGCGCGCAAATGCGGGGCGATGGAATGCGTAGTGTCGGTAATGAAGCTGAGGTCGGGCTCGTGGTATTCATTCAGCGGAGTAGGGACGCAGATGATTACGGCGTCCATGGCAGTAATTTGCGAATAATCGGAGGTGGCGGAAAAACCGTGCGCCTTGGCGGCCTGGATTTCTTCGGTGGTGATGCGATAGATGTAAGAGCCGCCTTTGGCCAGGGTATCGACTTTTCGGGAATCGATGTCGAAGCCGGTCACCCGAAATTTCTGCTCGCTGTACAGCAAAGCCAGCGGGAGTCCGACATATCCCAGCCCGATGATGCCGATGCGG
>QIAK01000435.1:462-3486 GCA_003225515.1 Acidobacteriota bacterium
CGGAGGACGTATCCGCGGCAGTTGTCATGAAAAGTTCCCGAATGAGGCGTGGATTGGGAGCATAAATGCGATTTGATTTTAGCACGCAGAGATGGCGCTGCTTCGACAGAGCCAATGTGAGCCGAGAAGAGCTAGTTCGAGGTTTCCAGAGGATTGAACCTTAGTCAGAGCAAGTATGACCAGAGCAAATAGAAGAGTTGTCGGGATTCTGGGCGTGGTACTGATCGCGATGGCGACAATCTTCGCGGCGAATGCCGGGCGTTGGCTGGTGCTGGACGCGCCGGCGCGCTCGGACGTAATTCTTGTTCTTGCGGGTGAAACTGATCGTCGTCCAGAGCGGGCGCTGCAATTGCTTGATCAAGGCTATGGCCACAGCATCGTAATGAACGTTCCCGCAGCAGCCATGATCTATGACATCCCGCAAATCCAGTTGGCCGAGCAATACATTCAGCGGGTTCCTGAAAAGGCGGCGATCAAGATCTGTCCGATCATGGGCCTCTCGACGAGGGAGGAATCACAAGACGTTGCGAGATGCCTGGCGGGAGAAGAGGGCCAGCGAATCTTGATTGTGACGTCTGAGTTCCATACCCGCCGGGCGCTGAGCATCTTTCGCCACGAACTTCCGTCGAAATCCTTCTCGGTAGCGGTGGCTCACGACGACACGCAGTTCGGGATGCGGTGGTGGGCTCACCGGCAATGGGCCAAGACTTGCATGGACGAGTGGATTCGGTTGCTCTGGTGGACCGCGGTTGAGCGCTGGCGCTGAGCAGAATCGCTTGTCCAGAGCGGTAAGTGCTGGATAGCGGAGATAAGTTTTCCACCGGAAAACACCTTACAGGTAAGGAAAGTCATTGACTGTCAACAACGAGGAGGGTACGATTCGGAGCAACAAGTCATCAAAACAGTTATTAACGGAGTGTGGGAATGGGCAGGTCCGCGTTTCGCGGTTTGGTCAGTTGCGTGCTGATGGTTCTGTTCCCGGGTTCACTGTTTGCCGCCGATAGCAATGCGGCCATGCTTTATATCAATAACAACGGCGCGGCTTGGGTAAACGGCGCGCACGTGCCTCGTGCTTCTTCCGCAATTTTCTCCGGTGATCTTCTGCAAACTCGTTCGGACTCCGTCGCAAATATCAACGAGTCCGGTTCCAGCATCACGGTATTGGCCGACTCTCTGGTGCAGTTCCAGGGGTCGTCCGTGGATATTCAACATGGTGGCATAACCGTTTCGACGTCGAAAGGAATTGCGGCCACTGCGGGGGATATCAAGATTACACCCGCATCCAATACGTGGACGGAATTCAACGTCACCGACGTGGATGGAACTGTCAGGATTGCTGCGCGCAAGGGCGACCTCAGCATCAGCGATGGCAAGGACGTGGTCACGCTGGCGCAGGGTCAGGACACGACCCGCGATGAGTCCTCAGGCACGGCAAGCAATGGCAAGAAGAAGAATAAGAGGCGAGCAGCCGGTGCCGCTCCGGCCGCAGGTGGCGGGATCATGAATTCACCGTTGGCGATAGGATTAGGAGCGGGTGCCATCGTTGGGCTCACGACATGGGTGCTCGTGAAGAATGACAATCCAGCCAGCCCGACCAGGCCGTAGTTCTTAAATAGCCAAAACAACTTATGAGTCGCGCGTTCGAGGTGGACGCGTGTGCCTAAACTACTTCCGAAGCGGGCAACATCTCCTCTTCTTCGGTCGGTTGAGGCTTGCGCTTGCGGGCGCGCTGCAGCATCGGCGGCGCGGCTGCAAGCGTACATAGCACGTAGAACAGAGCGGCGTTGGCGGGAATTTCCAGGTTAAAGTCGAACAGGCTATGAACCAGGATGCCAGTGAAACCTAAGATGCAAGCCAGAGTGACCGCGCCGCTGACGTCGGAGGTCCAGTTTTTAATCTTACGAAACGCGGTCCGATAAACCAGGATTAAGAACCAAATCATCGTACCGAAACCGAGCACTCCCATCTCGCACAAGAGTTGCAGGTAGTCGTTATGGGCTTCGTTGACAAAAAAGTTGGTATAGAAAGTGCGAAATTGTGGATAAACCACGGGGAAATTTCCCAATCCCCATCCCATCAGAGGCTTGTTTCTGAACATCTGAAAGGCGTCGCGATCAATCGTGAGCCGCATACCCCCGGAAATCTCGGTGTGAGTCTCCGAAGATATGCTGGCAACGCGTGAGGTCAGTTCTTTGCCGCCCAGCCATGTGAGCAGACTGACGAGTACGATCGCAAATGCCGCCGCGCTCAAGACAATCCGCGTCTTTTTTTGCTGGCGGAGCAGGACTACCGAGAATACGACCAACTCGACGAATATAGCGATCATGCCCCCGCGTGAGCCGGAGAGGAAAATCGTAGTCACCATAACGGCGGCTGACATGCCCGCGGCAATGCGTTCCTTTTCACCTGCCAGCCGCGTGAGCGATAAGACCAACGGAATGGGAACCAGGAGTTCCATCAATCCCGCGTAATGGTTGTGGTTTACGTAGGGTCCGTAAATCCAACCGCCCATACTGGGCTGCCGAAGCCAGTAGAGCTTCCCGTTTGGTGCGACCCCCTGCACGAGTGCGAAGGCTGCGATGATGAAACCGAAGCAGGAAAGGAGCACGGCGATTTTGCGGGCCTGGGAGATGCGCAACAAGACTTGGGCTGACAGAAAGCAAAGCATGCCATAGGCGAAGTACAGCAGCGCGCTTGAAATGGTGTCGTGCCGGTAGGCGGTGGTGCCGAAAACGATCTGCGCGAGAATCAGAAGGCCGAATGCTGCCATCGGAATGAAAATCGGATTCGATTGGATGTTCAATTCTCTATCGAGCCATTGCTTACAGAGCCAGATCACCGTGAGAACAACGGAGCCGGCTTCGAGAATGAAAGTCGACCACGGCTCGACGGCGCCAAAGGCGAGAGGGCCGAACATCAGCAATCCAAATGTGCCGTAGAGCAGAATTGCGTCGATCTGGATTGAAGGGGACTGCTCGAAAACCTGCGTTATTTGTTTATGACCAATCATGAAAAATACTAAAT
>QIAK01000436.1 GCA_003225515.1 Acidobacteriota bacterium
AGTCATGAAACCGGCGTGGTGGATCATGGATTTCTCCATGAGAGCGTTGCAGGGACAGACCGTCACGCAATGACCGCAGGAGACGCTGCTCGATTCGTTGATGTCCTTTCCGCCATCCCACAAAACTCGCGGATGGGGATCCTCCCAGCGGATGGAGAGAGTCTCGTTCACTTCGAGGTTCTGACAAGCCTCCACGCAACGGCCGCACAGAATGCACTGATCGGGATCGTAGCGGTAGAACGGGTTGGTGTTATCGATTTCGTACGGCTTGGTTTGGAATGGCGAACTCTGATGCTCAATCGCGAGCATCTTCGTGGTGTTGTGAACCGTGCAGTTGCCGTTATTGTTGTCGCACACGGTGCAATACAGCAGGTGATTGGTCAGGATGCGATCGAACGCTTCCGTTCGGGCCGATTGCGCCCGCGCCGTCGTGGTGCGCACCGACATATCTTCCGAAACCGGCGTCCCACATGCGCGCACCAGTTCGCCGCCGATTTCGACCAGGCAGGTGTCGCAGGTTTGGATGGGGCCGAGCTGGGGGTGATAGCAGACATGGGGCAGCTCGACCCCGGCACGGACGATCACGTCGATGAGACGTTCTCCTACCCGTGCGTTGTTGAGAGAGCCATCGATGAGAATCGTCATCTGAGTGACCGTCAATCTAGGGAATGCACCTTCGGGACCACGCCTAACTTTCTGGATGCATTGGCTGGAGATGCTGCAAACGAGTCGACATTTCGTCACCCGTCACTACTCCGTCATCCGATCTTCCGTGCGTGTACGATGAACCTCTCCGGTGCGCTCCCCACGAAGAAGAACGGATAGCAGGTCACCAGTGT
>QIAK01000405.1:0-604 GCA_003225515.1 Acidobacteriota bacterium
CCCTTCGGATACGGCCTTTCCTACACGACGTACGCTTATTCCAAGCTGAAGGTGACGCCGGGAAAGAATCCGCGCGTGACGTTTACGGTCACCAACACGGGCAAGCGCGCAGGCGCGGAGATCGCGGAGGTGTACGCTTCCCTGCCCGCGGCGGCGGCGGAGCCTCCAAAGCGGCTCGTAGGGTGGAGTAAGGTGAAGCTCAACGCCGGAGAAAGCAAGGACGTCGCGATTGAAGTCGAGCCGAAATATCTCTCCATTTTTAACGTGGAGCAAAATGGCTGGCAGTTGCTTCCCGGAGATTACGGTTTTATGGTAGGCGGCTCGTCACAGAGCCTGCCGCTCAAGGCGTCAATCAATCTGAAATAGCAGAACTGGCGGCGTGCGAAGCACCTAACGGATTTCTTTCGCGGCCGCCAGCACCTCTGTGACGACGCTGTCCACGTCAGAATCCCTGGTGCGATGGTTCACGATGCAGGCGCGCAGGCTGAACTTGCCGCGCAGCGACGCATTCGACAGATAGACATGTCCGCGGGCAACCACGCGTTTGAGCAGCGCGAGATTGAAGCGGTTCAACTCTTCTTTCGGCATGTCCCTCATTCCTTCA
>QIAK01000405.1:690-1327 GCA_003225515.1 Acidobacteriota bacterium
ACGCCGTGGTAGCGCAAGGACAGCCACAGCTTTAATGCGCGGAAGCGTCTCGACAATTCCATCGACTCTTCGAAGAATCCGAACCCTTCCACCGGATCGGTCACCAGAGACCGCGCATAATCGCCGCTATGGGCAAACGACTTCTGCGCCGCTTCAGAGGAACGATAGAGCAGGCAGCCGCAATCCAAGGGTTGATAGAGCCACTTATGCGGATCGAGAGAAATGGAGTCGGCCAGTTCTATGCCATCGAACTTCTTTCTCTCCGCCATTGCCGCAAGAGCGCCATAGGCGCCGTCAATGTGGAACCATACGCCGTGACGACGTGCAATCTCCGCAATCTGGCGCAAGGGATCGATCGCGCCGGTATTGACAGTACCGGCGGAAGCGATGACTGCCACCGGAGTCTTGCCCGCATTTTTGTCGTTCAAAATTCTCGCTTCGAGTTCTTCGGGAATCATCCGGAATTCCGAGTCAGTAGGGATCAGCCGCAGATTGTCGCGCCCAATTCCGAGCAGCGCCACGCTCTTTGGAATCGACATGTGAATCTCGTCAGAGGCATAAACCACCACGCCCGAAGCCGAGCCCTCTTCGTTGGCAGGCGCCTTCGCTTCGCGGGCCATGGCGAGACCCATCAGGT
>QIAK01000405.1:1384-11040 GCA_003225515.1 Acidobacteriota bacterium
GCTTGCGACAACCAGCCCACCACAGTTTGTTCAATCAGCACAGCTGCGGGCCCGGAGCGCCACGCGGTTACATTCTGGTTCACGACGCTGGCCAGCAGATCGGCCACCGCACCGACGGGCTCGCCTGACCCCAACACGTAACCGAAGAAGCGGCCGTTCTGAACTCGAGAGAGCCGCATCACTTCCGGCAAGGCGTTGAGGGCATCCTCGCCGATGCCAGCTTCGGGCATGGCCGTTCGAAATAGACGCAGGGTCTCGTCGCCGCTGGTTGCAGGCGAGATTGCCTGCGCGTCGATGGTCTCAAGGTATGTTCCCGCCAGATTGGTGACACGTTCGGCCAGGCGGCGAAACTGGTCAGCAGAAATTTCAACCGGATTCATGCGTGCGATTCTACAGGGTGGGCCGGAAGCCCTTGCTGCCCTGGCCTGAGCAGAGTCGAAGAAACGGTTGCGCTACTCTTCTCCTGCCGGGAATACGGTGTGCTTCGCGGCGGGCATCGGCGTCGAGCCTTTCTGGTCTTGCCAAAGCACTCGATTCAAGCGGGCTGCGCCGGCGGCATCCGGGCGCGAGAAGTCCATCTTCGACGAAATCTTTGCTCCCGGAGCTGCGCGGCGATTCCTCTCGTAAATCAGGCCATTCTTCAGGTTGCGGTAGTCCGCCTTATAGGCGGGCTGATTGCCTGCGCCGGAGAACAAATTCGCCATCACCGGAGCGTACGCGTCATTCTGGTTCATGGGCGGAAGGCCAAGAAGAGATTCCATGGTGTGGATCACGTTCACGGTGGTGTAGAAGCGGTGCTCTAGGTTCGGCTGCGCCGTGGATCCCGGAGAATATTTACTTACGACGAAGGCAATCGAGCGGTGTGCGTCAACATGATCGGCACCGTCCTGCGCGTCGTCTTCCAGCACAAGAATCGCAGTGTCGTCCCAATAAGCGCTATGTGAAACGGCGTCGACTACGCGGCCAAGAGCGAGGTCATTGTCGGCGATGGACGCCGCCGGACGCGGGAAGTTGGGGCGCGTGCCTCCGGTGTGATCGTCGGGCAGATACAGCAGGACGAACGATGGCATCTCAAATTCCGGCCCCTCGTGCGCGTCGCGGGCGCGAACGTAGGCGGAAAATTCATTGAGAAACTCGTCGGCACGAAGCTGGTCGGGATAATCCGTGTTGAAATCGGGATAGAGTGGATCGAAGTGATCCCGCAAAACCGCCTTGGTCGGCTTCACTCCGCTGAAAAGAGGCACATCCCAGGGCCACGGACTTGGGCCGGCGTGCGGATCGCCTACGTTGGGCGCGAGCATCTCACCCTGCGGAACCACTGTTCGCGGGCAGCGCGCCTGCTGTCCTGACGGAGTTCCCTGCTTCGGGCTCGCCGCCTTGCGTTTCTCATTGCACCATTCCGCGTTCACGAATTCGCCGTAGTCGCGGTAGCTGACATGATTGCGCGCGAGATTGTCCCACAGAAATCCGGTGGAGGGATCGTCGATGTCCGGTTGATTATGTTCGAGCGGATACTCGTCCGCATTCTGGCCTTGAAAATCGTAGGTGCGCTCTTTGCCGCGGTAAGCGATCTGCCACGTCTTCTCGTTGTAGTCGGAAGTGATTGCCGCCGTTGACCAGAGATGGCCGTCCCCGGAAACTTCTCCACTGTCGTAGAAATTGTCGAGCACCCCGAACTGTAGCGCGAGCTTGTGTTCGTTGGGCGTAATGTCGGCGCCATACATGTTGAGCGAAGGATCGGCATTGCCTACGTTCAAATCCCCGAGGATTTGATCGAACGTACGGTTTTCTTTGATGACGTAGATCACATGCTTGATGGGATTCTGGCCGCCGGCGAAGGTGATGGTGCCGGGATCGCTGTGCAGCAAGTTATCGTGCTCGACTATCTTCGTGAGTTCCGGAAGTTTTTCGATGGTCGACGGAATATTGAGGCGCGCGATTGAACCTCGAATGAGCGTCGGAATGTAGGGATGATCGTGGTGCTTGGACTCGTAAGCCGTCTTGCCCATGTCTTTGTTGGGGCGTGCGCCTTCGCCCTTGACGGTTGCGATGAGGAGGTCGTCGCCGTGAACCGCGAGGGCACTGGGATACCAGTCAGAAGGAATGAAACCGAGCGCCCGTTGCGTGGATTCAGGCGTTGGTGATTCTTTTGGGACGTCGAACACCGCGATCGCATCAAGCGAGGAATCGGCTACAAACAAGCGCTTGCCATCGGCTGATTGCGCTAGAGCGGAAGGATAGCTTCCCGAATATTTCTGTTCCGGCAACGTTTCAAAGTATGCAAAGACTTTTCCATCTGCCGTCGAGACGGCAGCAACTTCGTCAATATTCGAAAGCGTGACGTAGAGATTCGATTCATTCGGACTCAGCAGCAGCGCCGTGGGATGCGAGCCCGGCGCTAATGGATCTTCGGGCTGTTTCAACTTGATCCAGCGAGTGACTTTCCCGCCGGTGAGATCGAGTTCGGCAACCTGCGATGCGTTCCACAGACTGCACCAGGCGCGGCCATTTTTCGCTGCGACGCAGGTGTACGGGAATGATGAGGGCACGAGATTGCTCGTGCTCAGGTCGAACGTTTGCAGAATTTTTCCCGTCGCCGGGTCGAGCAGAACGACATTGTCCGAAAGATTGTTGGCCACCAGCAGCTTGTCATGGCCGCCATCAGAAATGATGGCCATTCCCGCGGGATAAGCAATGGCCTGGTGCGGAGGCGCTTTCAAACCGAACGCGAGTTTCTTTCCCGTAGAGAGCGGCTGAAGCGCAATGGAAATAAACCGCTCAGGAGCGACCTTCCCGTCGGAGAAGCTGTAGACGGCGATGCCGTTTCCGGTGTTGCCTTGCTTGGCGCCGCTCGGGTCCGACAGTGAACCCACCGAAGCGTACAAATGTTTGCCATCGGAACCAAACCCCAGCCCGAGAAAATAACTCTGGTGCGACTCGTCTCCGAGACGAGCATCGGGAAACTCCGTGATCTGATTTCTTTTCAGATCTAGAACAGCAATGGATTGATGCGCCAGCGTCTCCTGCGTTCCATAGCCATCATTCAAGAGCGCGGCGTAGCGCCCGTCGGGACTCAGCACGATGGTGGCGGGAAAGCTGTTGGTGCTGCCGATCCGTCCCGGAGAAGGTACAGTCAGCATTTTGCTGGTTGGCAGCATCACCGGAGGCCGATCGGCGGGTGTCTGCGCTGAAGCGAGCGCGGCAGCGGCCAGCAAGAAAACGAAACAGATTCCTCGCTCCGGTCGGGCTGACAACTTATGGACATCTGGGAAGGAACGAATCACGGCGCCTCCGGGAATGTTGGAGTCAGAAATGAAAGAGGTGATGAGCGTAATTCAATTTGACACTGATGGTCAAAGCCATCACAGTGCGCAAGCGTGTCGAGCTTGGCTCGACCGGACTGCCGGAGCCGCTGTCCCTACGCTAGTCTTAACCACTGCTAGTCCTCAGGCTCGCTGCGTCGGTCTATGTGGCTCGGGATTATCCGCGTCATCGGGATGGACATTATGGCGAACATCGGCGCCCTGCACCCAGAAGATGACGTCCTCGGCGATGTTGGTGGCGTGATCAGCAACGCGCTCCAGATTGCGGGCTACGAGCAGCGCATCCAGCGCCTGCCGCACGATCTCCGGACGGTCGTTCATGGTCTTGACCAGTTGGATGAATGCGTCGTCGCGCATGCGGTCGATCACGCTATCCATTTCAAGCACGGCCTGCGCCAGTTCGGCCTTCCCTTCAATGAAAGACTCCAGCGCGCGGCGCACCATGGCGCTGACCGCCGAGCCCATGCGCGCGATATCGACCGGCAGGTCGGCCGCGGGAAGCTCGACCATGTCCATCACCCGCTCGGCAATGTTGACCGCCTGATCGCCGACACGTTCGAGATCGGAATTAATTTTCGTGACTGCCAGAATAAATCGCAGATCAACCGCCATGGGCTGCTGCATGGCCAGCAGGTCGAACGCGGCTTCGTCAATTTCGCGTTCGGCGGTATTGATCAGGCTCTCGCCTTCCAGCACCATCTGGCAGCGAGTAAGATCGCGCTCCACATAAGCCTGGCGGGCGCGATCCACCGCCTGCTCCGCCAGCCCACCCATGCGAAGCAACCGCTGCCGCAGATCGTCAAGCCCTTGTTGAAAGCGCGTGCGCATGCGTGGAACCTTTCTTTAAAACCCGTCGCCGGTCGTTGGTCGTTGGTCCATTCGCTGGACGACAGCTATTGACTCTTCACTATCGACTATCGACTTTCACTCACTTACTTGCTCTATCCGAATCTTCCTGTGATGTAATCTTCCGTCTTTTTGTCGGACGGCTTGGTGAAAATCTTTTCCGTTTTGTCGAACTCAATCAACTTGCCCAGCAGGAAGAAGCCTGTAAACTCCGCAACGCGTGCGGCCTGCTGCATGTTGTGCGTGACAATTACGATGGTATACCGCTCTTTGAGCTGGAAGATCAATTCTTCAATCTTGCCGGTCGAAATAGGATCGAGCGCCGAGCAGGGTTCGTCCATCAGCAACACTTCAGGCTCTACCGCCAGCGCGCGCGCGATGCACAGGCGCTGCTGCTGACCGCCCGAGAGGCTCGCGCCGGACTTCTTGTGCACCTGATCTTTGACTTCATCCCAGAGCGCCGAGACTTCAAGCGAGTGCTGAACGATCTCGTCCAGCTTGCGGCGATTGCGGAATCCATTGAGCTTCAGCCCGGATGCAACGTTGTCATAAATCGACATGGTCGGAAAGGGGTTGGCTTTCTGAAATACCATGCCCACGCGGCGTCGGAGTTGCGTCGGCGAAGTGCCGTTATAAGCGTCGATTTCGCCGATGCGGACCTGGCCTTCCACGCGCGCTTCAGGAATGGTCTCGTGCATCCGATTAAGGCAGCGGATGAAAGTCGATTTGCCGCATCCTGAGGGGCCAATCAGCGCGGTGGCATGGTTCGCCGCAACTTTCAGATTGATGTCGAATAATGCCTGGCCTTTGCCATACCAGGCATTCAGACTCTCGACGTTGATTTCAACTCCCATAAGTAGATTGCAGATGATTAGAAAATTATGCCGTTCCAAACGATCCGCGGCGCACGGCATACCGCACCGCCGCCACTGCCGTGACAATAAGAATGATCAATACCAGCGATCCCGCCCACGCCTGCCGGTGCCAGTCTTCATAAGGTGAATTCGCGTAGACATAAATCTGCAGCGGCAGCGCGGCCGTCGGCTGATCATAGCGCAGGCTCCAGAACGTGTTTCCAAAAGCGGTGAAGAGCAACGGCGCCGTTTCGCCGGCAACTCTGGCAAAGGCCAGCATGACCCCGGTGATGATGCCCGAAGTTGCGGTGCGCAGCGTGATCGAAAGCGTAGTTCGCCAGCGCGGAATGCCCAGTCCATAGGCCGCTTCGCGCAGCGCTTGCGGCACCAGCAGGAGCATTTCTTCAGTCGTGCGGCAGATGGTGGGAACCATCATGATAGCCAGAGCCACGCCGCCGGCGAGTGCGGAAAAATGTTTCTGGTAGATCACCACGATTTCGAAAGCAACAATGCCAATCACGATCGAAGGCACGCCATTCAGAACATCCGCCGTGAAGCGGACCACCCTGCCCAGGCGGTTGCGTCCAAACTCAGCCAGGTAGATACCCGCACCAATTCCAAAGGGCACTCCGAAAATGCTGGCGATCCCGAGAATGAGAGCCGATCCTGCGATCGCATTGGCCATACCGCCGCCCACTTCGCCTACGGGCTTCGGCGTCTGAGTCAGAAATGCCCAATCAATTGAGCCCAGCCCGCGATACAGCAGGTAACCGAAGATAGCGAAGAGTGGAACCAGCACGATCACCACCGTCAGCACCGCCACGCCGGTCATGACGCGGTCAGTGATGCGCCGACGCCAACTGATCGCCTGCACCGCCGGTTTACCTGAAACGCTCCTCGCTAGCTCAGGCATTTCCCCTCGCAGGCTGGCCGCGGGTTACAGTCCACACCAGCAACTGGGCCAGTGCATTCACGATAATGGTGACGAAAAACAGGGCCAGACCAATCTCGATCAGCGAGGAACGATACACATCGCCCGTGGCCTCGCTGAATTCATTGGCCAGCACGCTGGCCAGGGTGTAGCCAGGAGCGAATAACGACCTGGAAATTTGCGGCGAGTTTCCGATCACCATGGTGACGGCCATGGTTTCGCCAAGGGCGCGTCCCAATCCAAGAATGATTCCGCCCACAATCCCGGCGCGCGCATTGCGCAGCACGCCCAAGCGAATCATCTCCCAGCGTGTCGCTCCGAGCGCCAGTACGCCCTCACGCTGATTTTGCGGCACCACCGACAGCACCTCTCGTGTGATCGAGGAAATGATGGGCACAATCATGATGGCCAGAATGATGCCCGCGGCAAGCATTCCGATCCCGTAGGGAGGTCCCTCGAACAATCCTGTCCAGCCGAGAGTCTTAGCCAGGAAAGGTTGGATGTGCCCGCTCAACAGGGGCACCAGAACGAACATCGCCCATAACCCATAAATCACGCTCGGAATCGCCGCCAGTAATTCCACGAAGAACGAAAGCGGAGCCCGCAATGCCCTGGGGCACATCTCGGTGGTAAACACTGCGACTCCGACCGACAGTGGAACCGCGATCACAAGGGCGACCAGTGAAGAAACCAGCGTTCCGTAGATGAAGGGCAGCGCGCCGAAATGCTCGTTGACTGGATCCCATTCCGAGCCGGCGAAGAACTTGAAGCCAAAAGCGTGCCAGGAAAGTCCGGAGCCGGAAACGAGTTCATAGACGATCAGGACCAGCACGCCGAGAACAGCCAGGCCGCACGCAGTCATCACGGACCGAAAAATTCGGTCGGGAACCTCGCCGCCTGAACCCTGCAGCAAGGACCCTGATCGGCGCGCCGCCGTCGATGTAACTCTCGTCCCTTCAACGGGTTGAGGTCCGGGCATATCAGGCCGAGGCAAAGCGGGGTTGGCCATGCAATTAACCGTAGCAGAGACTTGTTACAAAGGTGTTAAAATCGAGAAAGCTTTTTCCGCCGTCGTGGAGCCATCAGTCAACCCAGGTTATTGAACTGTTTCCGCAGGCACCAGCTTTTCACAATTCAGCTTTCATCCTCCCCCGCTGCCCGGGGATTGCTTTTTATGTCGGTTGCACTGGAACTCAACTCGATTGCTCCTCCAAAGCCCGTTTTCCAGAAGATGGGGCGGGCCCTGGAGAGACTCACGTCCGACCAGGACCCAGAGAGCGTGCACAGCTTCCGCACCACGAGTCGCCGCCTGCAAACGCTGCTTGAAGAAATCCTTCCCGAGCACGATCGCAATCAGAAGAAGCTGCTCAAACTGCTGGACCGAATTCGTAAGCGCGCGGGCAAAGTGCGCGATATTGATATTCAACTCTCGGCGCTACGCAGCCTGAAAGTGCCTCAAGAGCCGCGCCGTAAAACCCAGCTTACGCAGGCCCTGATTGAGCTTCGCACGAAACATGAGAGAAAGCTGCGCAAGCTACTAAAAGATAAGCCAGTAACAGACGTGCAGAAAAGGTTAAAGCGAGCCGCTAAGGATGGGAAGGCTGAAACGGCTCGCGATCCACTGCAGGTCGCCCGCGCCATGCTGGCCCGAGTTGAGCGGCCTGCAGGTCCTATGACCGAGGAAGTGCTGCACCAGTATCGAATCGTGGTGAAGCGGGCACGGTACGCGGCCGAGTTCGCGCCGAAATCCGTCGAGGCTGGCCGATTCATCGCCCAATTGAAACGACTGCAGGACGCTGTGGGCAACTGGCACGACTGGCTGACGCTTACGCAGACCGCGGCCAAGCGAATCGGAGAAGTGAACCAGTCGCCGCTGGTGGCCGCGCTGCACAATGTCACGCGCGGCAAATTTCGACACGCAGTCTCGGCCATCTCGGCTTCGCGCACCATCCAGAGTTCAACCGCACCGCTGCAACCTGCGCGGGCAAAGTCTGCGCCCAAATCAGCCGCTTCGACATCCGATTCATCCCGCCCTACACAGGCACCTCGAGCCGCCACTGCTGCTTAATCCTCGACCTCTTTTCAGGAGTCATCCCGAACGGCGGAGCAGTTCAGCCGACGGAGGGATTTCCCGCTCATCAAACCCCGAGGTCCAGTTGCGCCTGAGATCCTTCGCTCCGCCTGAAAAGCGGCTCGCCTCAGGATGCCCTCACTCTCATTGAAGCGGCAGAACTGCGCCACCCGCTTGCAAACCTCGGTGACGATCCCCTCTCCTCATGTAAACTGTGATGCTTCCCCATGCCCACCTTCGCCGCGGTCGATATCGGTTCGAACTCCGTCCGGCTGAAAATTGCGCGCTTGCAAGGTGGCCGTCTCCGAGCGCTGCACGAGGATCGCGAAGTGACGCGCCTGGGAGAAGGAGTTTTCAGTTCTGGATTCCTGACTCCCGATTCCATGGCTGAAACGGTGAAAGTTCTTCGCCGCTTCCATCGCGCCACGCAGCAGATCGTTACCGACAGCGTGCGGGTGGTGGCCACCAGCGCCCTGCGCGATGCACGCAATTCGCAAGCCTTCACCGAATGGGTAGGCTCGGCGACGGGATGGCGAGTCGAAATCATCTCCGGGGTGGAAGAAGCGCGGCTGATTCACCTGGGTCTCGTCTCCAGCCCTCGGGTGGATCGTTCTCCCACGCTGATGATGGATCTTGGCGGCGGCAGTTGCGAGCTGACGGTCACGCAAGGCGGACACATCCGGGACGCAGTGAGTCTTCCTCTCGGCGCGGTTCGGCTGACCAATGAATTTCTGCGGCACGATCCCGCGCGCAAAGGCGAACTGAAGCGCCTGCGCGGGTTTGTGACCCGCGAAGTGAATCGGATCACAGACAGAATCGCGAGCGCCAAAGTGCGCAATGTGATCGCAACCTCAGGAACCGCTGCCGCCTTGTCGGAGGTTGCGATCCACCTGCGGCGTGGGTCGGGAAAGCAGCGCCCGGTAGTGTCGCGCGCTGAAATGAGTCGTATTTCGAAGCGGCTCTCGCGCATTCCAGTGGCGGAACGCCGCAAGATCGAAGGCATCGGCCCTCGGCGGGCTGAGATTATTGTTGCCGGCGCCACCGTATATCACGAACTGCTGGAGCGACTTGACCTGAAGGGGTTTCGCTATTCGCCGCTTGGACTGCGGGACGGAATTCTGGCGCAGATGGCCGCGGACTACGATCGCAGCACCCGCTCCGGCAGGCAGATTGAATCCGAACGTTGGGAATCGATTATGAAAGCGGTCGATCATTACCACATCGACCGCAAGCACGCGCTGGACGTGCGCGACGCCGCCGCGCTTTTGTTCACGGGATTGCGCTCCCTGCACCGGCTTCCGCCTGAATATCGCGAATGGCTCTCCGCCGCCGCGATGCTGTACGAGGTAGGAGACTACGTAAACCGCAACGGGCGCCACCGTCACACGCACTACATTATTTCCAATTCTGAAATCCTTGGTTATACGCCTCAGCAGCGGCGCCTGATTGCGGCGATTGCACGCTACCTTGGAAAGTCCCGGCCTACCATGGAGGATGGACCGATGAAACTGGTTGATCCCGCCGACCGCGACAACGCTCAGAAGGCCATTCTGCTTCTTCGCCTGGCGCGTGCGCTGAACCTCGGCCGCAGCCGCGCGGTGGAACTGGTCCGCATCGGAGTACGCTCCGCA
>QIAK01000405.1:11047-11579 GCA_003225515.1 Acidobacteriota bacterium
ATCGAAAAAGAGCGCGACTATTTCCGGGAAGTTTTCGGACGTGAACTTTCCACCGCCGTGTCGTAGAGCACGCGCAAAAGCTTGGGCGTGAGGAACCATTGCAGAGTACCTGATCCGCGGCGAGTTTCAACCTTGGCGACTGCACCCTTCTTCAATTCCAAGGACGCCTCGCAGCCTGACTCGCTGACCATGGCTCCCAAAAACTGGCTCAGGTTTGGATTATGGCCGACCACCATGATGGCTTCCAGCCGGGCGTATTTTCCCAGGAGCTTGCGGAAGTCCGCGAGTCCAGCCTCAGGACGCAAGCCGGTGTCGATCTGCAATTTGCCTTCGTAGCCCAACTCATTGCCCACCAGCGATGCGGTCTGCGTGCAGCGCTTGAGCGGACTTGAAATGATGGCGTCGACTTGAACGTCCAGCGCGGTAAGGGCTCGTCCGACGTAACCACACTGCTGGATGCCCTCTTTGTCGAGGGCGCGCTTCTCATCTTTCTTCGGATTAACCAGGTGTTCGCCGGCGCTGGCGTGACGTA
>QIAK01000405.1:11648-13246 GCA_003225515.1 Acidobacteriota bacterium
CACCGGGGACTTGCCTTCGGCGACCCCGATAAGAAAATCCTGTGCGCAGAACGCCGCTGCCCCGGTGGGAGGCCGCCGGTTCCGTTTCCCGTGAAGCGGTTGCCACGCCTGCATGTAGGTAGCATCTTTCAGAAGAATTCGGGCTTTGCGGTTGTCGGCCAGATACGCATCGAGAATCTCGTGGCGCACTCGCTGGCGCAGCATTTCATCGCGCAGGGGCACGAGCACTTCGACGCGTTCGTAAAGGTTGCGCGGCATCCAGTCGGCGCTGCCGATATATATCTCTTCCTCACCATCATTGGCGAAATAGAAAATGCGGCTGTGTTCGAGGAAGCGGCCCACAACGCTCCGCACTCGTATGTTATCGCTCACCCCGCGAACTCCGGGGCGAAGCGCGCAGATGCCGCGGACCAGCAAATCAACCTGCACTCCGGCTTGCGATGCGCGGTAGAGCGCCTGAATGATGTTCTTATCGAGCAACGCATTCATCTTGGCAATGATGCGAGCATCCCTCCCGTGGCGAGCGTGCTCCGCCTCCCGGTCAATGAGCGCAATAATTTTCTCCGCCAAATCGAGTGGCGCCACCAGAAGCGGCTCGTAACTGGGGTTTTCGGCGTATGCAGTCAGGAAACTAAAAACATCATGAACCGCGCGGGTG
Organism: Acidobacteriota bacterium; assembly: GCA_003225515.1. Lineage (GTDB taxonomy): Bacteria > Acidobacteriota > Terriglobia > Terriglobales > Acidobacteriaceae > Sulfotelmatobacter. The sequence goes on from QIAK01000405.1 coordinate 12,307, forward strand.
ATCTCCGGATTCGCGGTGAACAGGCTCAGGTCAGTATAAATCCGCGCCGTGGTCGCGTTGTAGTTACCGGTTCCGATGTGGGCGTAACTTCGGGTTACACCATCCGGATCGTGCCGCACCAGCAAAGAGAGTTTACAGTGAGTTTTTAAGCCCACCAGGCCATGAAAGACCTGCACGCCGGAGTCTTCAAGATCGCGTGCCCATCGAATGTTTGAGGCCTCATCGAAGCGCGCTTTCAGCTCCACCACGGCCGTAACTTCCTTGCGTGAAGCGGCATCCATCAGCGAAGGAACGATCAGAGAATGTTCACTGGTGCGGTAGAGCGTCTGCTTGATGGAAAGAACGTTCTCGTCTTCGGCCGCCGACTCGATAAACGAAACCACCGCATCGTAGGAATCGAAAGGATGATGCAGCAGGATGTCATGGCCGCGTAATTCCTCGAAAAGATCCTTGGACTTCGAAGTCAAGCGAAGTTCCCGCGGCGAAAATGGACGATATTTAAGGTCCGGACGTTTTACCTGTTCGTACACATTGAACAGCCGCGAAAGATTGACCGGACCATTCACCGGAAAAACCTGCCATTCATCCAGTTCGAATACGGTGCGCAGCCGCTCGATGATCTCGGGATCGGCGTCGGCTTCAATCTCCATGCGGACGGCATCACCCTTGCGCCGGTTATGCAGCTCGGTGCGCACCGATTCAAGCAGGCTGCGCGCCTCTTCCTCCGCCAGGTATAGATTACTGTTGCGGGTCACACGGAACGGCGCCGACGAAACGACGTCATAACCGTGATACATGCGAACCGCATGATGAGCCACCAGATCGGCCAGGAAAATAAAGTCGGACGTCCCTTCCGACGGCAACGGAACCAGCCTGGGAAGAGCCCGCGGCACTGAGACCACCCCCGTATACGTCAGCGCGGAACGACGCCTGCGCCGCA
>QIAK01000405.1:13313-15043 GCA_003225515.1 Acidobacteriota bacterium
TCTTTCTCACAGTATTCATCGACAAACCGTAGGGCCTGCGAATCCAACTCGTGCATTCCCAGCACGCGGATTCCGTTCTCAGAAAGTGCCGGGCGCAGGCGGGCATTCCAGCAGTCGTACTGGTCGTCCACAAACTCGTGGGTCAATTTGTTCAGCACGTCGCGTTTTTCCATCAGCGTCAGACCGTCCGGACCGGCCTCGTTATAGCCGTCCTCGATCTGCTGCATCATGGCGGCCACACGCACTTCGAAGAATTCGTCCAGATTGCTGGCTGAGATGGAGAGAAACTTCAGCCGCTCCAGAAGAGGGTTGCCCTCATCCTCCGCCTCTTCGAGCACACGCCGGTTAAACGCGAGCCAGGAAGTATCGCGATTGAGAAAGTACTGGGGATTATCCAGCGAAATACGAGCCATGATAGACGCACTTACCGCAGGCACTCAGTATAAAGCATCAAACAATTGCGCAACAGGCTCAGGGAATCATTAGTCGTGGTGCACTTGGGGTTTCTCTGCGCTCTCCGCGGCAGTTCTCTGCGAGAACGCGGAGAAACACAAATTGTGGCACTACCGAAACCCCGCGATTATGGCGCCCGGTAATTTGTGCAAGACCAAAAAAAGACCCGGACACGTTTAAGTGACCGGGTGTTTTTATGTGCAATTCCCTGGCGCTGTTCCACCCTGCTTACGGCAGGTAATAACGGAATGACGTGAAGAGCATGGCGTCGATTCCGTGCGGTTCATTCGGTGTCCCGGAACCCGACCAGGCGTTGCGGGTCACGTAAGAGAACTGCGGTCCCCACTGAACTCGGCCGCGATTCACTTTTTCCTTGGAGCCGTCGTACAACTTCCACCAGAATCCCGCCGTGCCTTCGATCAGGACGCGCGTGTCGGCGGTGCAACCCGAGAGTCCCCCAGGTACGAACCCGTTCCCGCCAACCACCGGACCGGTTTCAGTAAAGCAGCCGGCGTTGTTAAAGGATGGTGATCCGTAGCCCACGGCCTTCAGAGTGATTGGATCGAAGCTGGCCGCTCGGCTGGCGTACTCCGCGCCGGCGTTCAAGTAGATGTCGAGCTTGGGCCCGTGCCATTCGAGAGTGGACAGTCCCTGATAGCTGCGAATCAGGTCCACCGTTCCGTCGGCACGTAACGATGTATCCGCCAGTCCAGCACTTCCGTAGCGTCCGACTCCGCTGCCGCCGAATCCATGCAAGCCGAAATCGATATGCTTGTGGTCAAACGACCAGCGGGCATTGGCGCCCATGCCGCCGCCATTTTTGGAACTGTTGTAGGCTGCCGTAGCATTAGGACCGGCCGTGGTGGTTGCGCCGCACACGGTGGTGGCAAGCACGTCTTCGCAGGGGAACACCCGATCGCGGAACCGGCTGTACACGCCGAAGATTTCATAGTGTCCGAAGCCCGGCTCGAAAGCCAGCTTGGCAACCACATCCGGCGAAGGATTGAATGCGTAACTCGCGGCCGGACTGCAAACGGTTGAAACCGCTCCGGTCGTGGAGTTGGTCGTGGTCGTGCAATTCGTGATGCCTGAGTTATAGAGTCCACCGCCGGCACCGGCGGAGCCGATTACGAAATTCGCTGCATTGCCGTGACTGCTGACCGTGGCTTGCGGATTTTCCATCGAGACTGCGAACCAGACCTTGTTCCCGAAATTTTTCGAGACGCGCAAACCATACTGCCGCGCCCAGCTGAACCCGGCCGTGTATTGCGCATCGA
>QIAK01000437.1 GCA_003225515.1 Acidobacteriota bacterium
TTGGCCCCATTTGCGTCTTTCCCTTTGCTAACATCTCTAACGCGCTCCCAAAGTGTCAGCCACTGCCTGTGGCGCAAAGCCGCGTCGAGTGCGGTCTGATTTCGCGCAATGGCCATCAGGGTTCATCCTTTGATCCGTTGACCTTTCATCTTGCGCGCATTCCACACCAAGGTGGTGCCCTGCTGGATAGTGAGATCGCTTGCGTCGATGCGAGCGGCCGTCCGCCTTTCGATGATCTACCGTTTCGCCGTCGAGAGCCTCGCTTTTTCGCCTTCGACCTGCTCCATTTGAACGGCAAAGACTGTCGCCGCGATTGCCTCGCCCGACGAAAGGTCGCACTCAACACGTGCTAAAGGTGCGGCCTTCAGGAGTGACTTACGTCGACCATGTGGAAGTAGAAGGAAAAGCACTCGCCCGTGTCTGCGACCTTGATCTTGGGGCATCGTAGCGAAGCATAAAGATTTGCCGTATCTCACGCTGTTAAACGAGAGATTCGTGCAAGAATCAAAGCAGCATTCTGTCGACTTGAAAACACTATGAAAAGGGGGATCATCCGGATCGCGGCGGACCGTTTGAGTCGGTCCCCGCATTCAGGGAGCTCCTCGATTTACGACTAGAGATTGTGCGCTCCAGCCAAGCGGGAAGGGGTTCCGTCCCAATATGCTGTTTGGCAGTCATTAACATTACTAGGCCTGGCAATGTTGGCTTTTCTTTACGAACTAGTGCATCTGAATTATTAAGCTCGGATCTAGTTCGTTTAATGCGTTTGAAGTTCATGGTCTTTTGCACGATTACCGGTTATTTCAATTACCTAGCCCATTTATTGTGGTCCGACACCCGCGTTCGTATCAATCGACTTAAGGCCAAGTTGTCTCGCAATTGCTTTCGCCTTGCTCGGTTCCGACATCAGCGCTCGCAAATAGAAGACCAGGTCCCATGCCTCATCGGGCTTGAGGTTGTCTGCGAAAGAGGGCATGGGAGTACCATCCAGGCCGGTCATAAATATGCGGTAAACGTCCTGGTCCGACGAGCCGCATTTGGGACTTGAACCATCCGCGAAGTTGAAGGGCGCAATGGGACGTCCGAGATCGTCTTGCAGTGTCGCAGCCGAAGGCCCGTTAGCTTCGCCCGTGACGCCGTGGCACTTCCAACACTGCACCCGCGCAAACACTTCGCGTCCGTCTTTGATGCGATCTGCCGTAATGGCGGGCTCCGGCGGAATCTGGATGGGCGTTCCGGGTTTCTCACTCACCCAGCGTGGCGAGAAGTGTTTGATCCAAGCGACAAGGTCAGCCTTCTGCTGCCCTGTAAATGTATTCCAACGTGGCATGTTCGAGCGATCTAAACCGCGAGCGATCGTCTCCGACATGTCCTGATCAGTAGGCAAGGTCCCAGTAGGAGTGGAGCGGCATTTAAAAATGCCCAGCTGAAAGTCGCGCGGCTTTGGGTCCAACCAAGGAGCGTTCTCTCCCATCCCGTCTCCTCGGTCTCCGTGGCAACCGGCGCAATAGCGCCGGTAGTCACTTTGGCCGGCCTTGGCATGTCCGGTGACAGTTCCGATGTGGCTCTCCATACGGATGCGAGCGTTGAAGTCGGCGTTAGTTTGCTGTGCCACTGAGGCGAATGGAAATGCCATCACGACTATGGCTAATAAAGGCAGTGAATTACCCAGTGCTATTCGCATGCCATCCCTCTTAGAAATCGAAGTCAAATCCGAGCAACAAGCTATTGCTGCTCAGGTCTGTTCCAGTTACGGGTGAGGTGCCGCGTTGTCGAATCCAGGAATATTCGTTGTGGAAAGCAAAACCAGCCCGGCTGGTCATGAACGGGTTGTAGCGATAGCCCACGACATAGTTGTCGATGACGCAGAGGTGGGACGGCTTCGTGGCAAACGCCTGCTGTGACATGCGCACGCATCCGGAACGCTGAAAGATCGTGAACTGGGGACTGTAGACGTAATGGGTTTCGACGAAAGCCCCATTCCACGTTGGGTTGCGGGCTCCCGCCGGTAGAATACCAGTCGTGTTATTTTGCGTAGCAGGATCGCAAGTGCCGGTGATGATGTCGCCGTAGCAGGCACCGAACCAGGCGCTGTCAGAGCCGTGTTGGGTGAAGAGCTGGAAATCGAGGTGTTGGCCCAGGTAGAAAAGGCCCTCAAAACCCACGCGGCTGAAAGTCTTGTTTCCGATGCCGGAACCCGGAATCGGAACACCTTCGCTCGTCAGGTAGGTGGTGGGAGCGACGCCGTACATGGCGTATCCGCCGATGCGTTGCACTCCGAGCTTGCCTGCACTGAAAGCCTGACTGCCGGCAAAGAAGGCGCTGTAGGAATTCTGTCCGTAGGGCAGGTCGACGTTTCCATCGGTGGAACTGAATACGGCTGCCGACAAGCGGGTACGGTCGTTGTCGGAGTGACCCATCCATTCGACGCCGAGTTGATTGTCACCCATCTGACCGAAGATGTTGCCGTCCCCAACCGGAATGAAGTGGAACAACTGATAGCTGGCTCCGCTGCCGGAGAGAGTCATAGTGCGCTTTTCCGAGATAAAGCTGTCCAACTCAAACTTTCCTACCTTCACGTTCAGCCACGGACTGTTGAATATGTTGTCGAAGCGGACATTCACGGATTCGAAGTGAAAAGCTCCAGTTTCATCTGAGGAAGGAACCAGCAAGAAGGAAATGTTCTTTTCCAGGGTGCCGCCGGTCAGGATGTCCAGGCCGCCAAGATTGAAGCCGGTTGTGGTCATCTTCTGCTCGCCCGTGGCCGCCGTGTCCACCGCCACCTTGTTCGTGCTTTCCCGGCTCCAGAACGGGGTGATGCGCAACGTGATTGGCCAATACGACGCATTCTGCCAGATTGGGGAATCGCGATCATTCATGAGCTGAAAGCCGTTGTCTTTGAATTTCTGGCCGAAGTAGTTCAGCATGGGCCAGGATTCATGACAGGCCGAACATCGCAAACCATACTTCGCAAGTATCAAGTGACGGAAAG
>QIAK01000438.1:0-408 GCA_003225515.1 Acidobacteriota bacterium
GATCGATTAGCAGAAAAGGATAGCGGTGCGGCAGAATCTTCAGAATGTCGTGGATGTCCAGCGCGGTCTTGCTCAAACCGGGCGAAACTTCCGGCACAGGAGTGCTCTCATTCATGATGGTCTTAAACCGGTTCGTCTGAAAACGGCTTGAAGATTATACTGTACGACTTGTGCCTGCGGTCTTCCAGGCATCAAGAGGCAACGCATGCCGCGCAAAAAAACTGCAGCTTCAAAACCCGACCGCACTGAAGCAGTCTCGGCCAAGCCAGTATGGGCCGAGCGTCTGGCCTACTTTGAAGCTCGCCGGGAACAAATCGTCAAGACCATCCGCGAATTCGTTGAGATCGAGTCTCCCAGCGACAACAAGACTGCGGCCGATCGCATGGGCGCTTTCCTTGCGGGTAGTTT
>QIAK01000438.1:525-3623 GCA_003225515.1 Acidobacteriota bacterium
CGTTGGGCACGCTCGCTTCAATGTCGTGTCGCGTCGACGCGAATCGTCTGCATGGCCCCGGCGTGCCCGATATGACGTCGGGCATCGCACTCATGCTCTATGCCATCGCAGCGCTGCAAGCGTGGCACCGAGAGCTGCCCCGGCCGGTCACGGTATTTCTGGTCTCGGACGAAGAGGTCGGCAGCCACTCTTCCCGTCCAATAACAGAAGCCTTGGCCCGGGAATCGGCTGCGGTGCTCGTGCTCGAACCGGCTGCACGCCGTGGCGCCGTGAAGACTGCGCGCAAAGGGGTTGGCGAGTACATCCTGAATGTGAAGGGCGTCGCGGCACACGCGGGACTCGATCCTGGGAAGGGACACAGCGCCGTCCTCGAGCTGGCCCGGCAGATTACCGCAATCGCAAAATTGAATGATTTGGAAAAAGGCCTCACAGTAAATGCCGGCGTGATTCGGGGCGGAACCCGCACCAATGTAGTCGCGGCCGAAGCCACCGTGGAAATCGACGTTCGCATCACTCATGCGAAGCAGGCAGCCGCTCTCGACCGGAAACTTCGCGCCCTCAAGCCCTTCGACAAACATTGCAAGCTCAGCATCGAGGGCGGCATCAACCGCATGCCGATGGAGAGAAACGCCGGGGTGGCCGCCCTCTACAAGAAAGCACAGGCGATCGCGAAGCAAGTCGGCTGGAAACTTGAAGAAGCTGCTGTCGGCGGAGGCTCCGACGGAAACTTTACCGCTGGGATTGGCATCCCAACCCTCGATGGCATGGGAGGCGCAGGCGATGGCGCGCATGCCACCCACGAACACATCGTCATCTCTGAGGTGCCGCGCCGGGTGCTGCTTCTGGCTGGAATGATTGAGAGTGCCTGAACTCCCACTTATGTTCTGAGGTGGTTCGCATGCTTAAGTTCATGGTCGTCATCTACCGGCAGCCGGACTTAACTCCAGCGCAATTCCGGCGGCATCTGGAACAAGTCCACGGACCTCTGGTCAAAAATCTTCCCGGCATCAGAAAGTACTCGCAGAATTATGTCTGTGAAGATTCCAAGCGGAAGCCGCCGGGGTGGGACGCAATCGTGGAAGTTTACTTTGACACTTGGGAGGCAATGGAGGCTGCCTGGGCCACCCCGCAAGGGGCAGCTTCCGACGCGGACCTTCCCGCCTTCGCCGACTTGACGCGCACGACTTGGTCCGTTGTGGAAGAGGTTACTTTGCTGCCGTGAAGACGAGGAAATAATCCATCTTGTCGCCCTTCACGAAATCGTACTGCTCAAGCAAGTTGTAACCCGCCTTTTGCGCCTCGCGAAGCACGACATCGCGACCGATCCCGTGATCCTCCCCGTTTCCATTACGGTCAATGATTCCCACCTTCGCGTCCGGACGCAGCGCGGCGCGCAGATTCTTGAGCAACGCCACAGGCTCGGCGACTTCGTGATACGTCTTAAGCAACAACACTGCGTCCACCGAATTCGCAGGCAGAAGCGGGTTATCCGCCTTGCCCAGGACGGTCTTAATATTTCGCAATTTCTCTCTACGCGCTCGGTCATCGATATATCGGATGGCCTCAGGATTAATGTCCACTGCATAAATCTCGCCAGCACCCACTCGCCGCGCCGCGCGAACGGTGAACCAGCCTGAGCCTGCCCCAATGTCAGCTACAGATTTTCCCCGCTTGATGCCCAGAATATCCATCACACGGTTGATCTGAAGCCGTTCGTCGCGCCCCGGCGACTCGAAAATCGAGAGGTCTCCCGTGTACGGCTCGCTGGTTTTTCTTTTTTCAGCATTGCCCTGCGGAGCCGGGCTGGTGATAGGAGCCTGCGCCGAATTTTGCGCAACGCCGGGCAGAACATCCAGCAGAAGACACAGCGCCAGTACAGCCGTTCGAACGCCTAACATCTCGCCACCTCGCCACAATTGTGCTAACAAATAGACTCTGGCTCCCCAGCTTCGTGAGCGCTCCGCATGGTTGCATCATCCCGACTTGCTTGCGTCATTCCGAGCGGAGCCCGGCTTTATTTGAGAAAAGCCCAGGCGAAAGGAGGGATCTCGCGCGGAGCGCTACGTTGGTGCGCGCGAGATCCCTCCGGCCGCTGGTGAAAACGCGGCCGTTCGGGGATGACTCATCCAACACCACACCGAAATACGACTCCTTTTGACTCTGGCCGGCATGTAGCCTAAACTTTTTTCAGACAGAGCTCGCGCCGCGGGCTTCGCCCCTATCGAGGAGGACGCTTTAATGGAAGGCAAAATCGGCATTGTCGAGATCCTCTTCGTGGTCGCCATTGCACTGTTGTTGTTTGGTCCCAGCAAGTTCGCCTCGCTCGGCAAGAGCTTGGGAGAAGGCATCCGCAACTTTAAAACGGCAGTCAAGACCGAAGAAGATCCCAAGAAGGACGAAGAGAAAAAGTCCTGATCCTCTCCACAGTTATCAATACTCGCCATCTGCCTTTCTGATATCGCGCAGCATCCGATACACCAGCGCCACTGGCAATCCCACGACATTGCTGTAGTCGCCTTCAATCCGCGGGATCCAGCGCGCAGCCATTCCCTGGATCGCGTATGCGCCGGCCTTATCCATCGGCTCGCCGATCGTGACGTATTCTCGAATCTCGTCGTCGGATAATTTGATCATCGTCACCAGCGTAGTCTCAGAAGCAATTCTCAGTTCCCGGTTCTCAGTTCTCAGTATTTCGAATCCGCTTTCGGAGCTACGCTGCGATTGATGCTCACCAGCGGCCGCTTGAATCAGGCACACTCCCGTAATTACGCTATGCACGCGCCCGGAGAGCAGGCGCAGCATGCGGGCTGCGTCTTCGGTGTTGGCGGGTTTGCCCAGGATGATTTCATCCACGACAACAATTGTGTCCGCGCCTAACACCAGATCGTGGGGGCGAGTGCGCGAGATCGCAAGTGCCTTCTCCTTCGCCAGTCGTTCCGCGCAATCGCGCGGAGGCTCACGTGGAAGCGGCGTTTCGTCAACATCCGCGGGCTGCACGATAAAGGAATAGCCGGCGCTGCGAAGAAGTTCCTGGCGTCGCGGCGAAGCGGAAGCGAGAACGAGCATGTGCAGCGATTCTACCCAAATGAAGCGGCGGA
>QIAK01000438.1:3763-6370 GCA_003225515.1 Acidobacteriota bacterium
TAAAAACAATCTCCACATTTTCAATGTCCTCAATCTTCTTCGACGGATCGCCCTTGATCACAACCATGTCCGCCTGCTTGCCGGTCGCGATTGTCCCGATACGGTCGCCGTCACCGAGAAACTGCGCGCCATTGGAGGTCGCAATCTTAATCGCTTCCACTGGAGTGAAGCCTGCCTCCACCAGCAATTCGACTTCCCGCTGATCGCCGAACCCCGCAATCACCCCGCCCATGCCCGTCGGATCGAGACCCGCGAGTAGCACACCCCCGGCCTTCACGAAAGCGTGCTCGAATTCCATTTCTTTTTTAAATGCCGCCGGCTCAGGCGAAGTTTCGCTGCCATATCTTTTACGCAGAAAATTGGCATCGCTGGAGCGAACGCGATTCGCCAGCACCGCGCTGCGCGCATCCGGAGATAACGAATCGAGAACGCGTTTCTGCAGCGTCGGCCTTCCCGGAAAGCTTCCCATCTCAAATACCGGCAGAGTTGACGTCACCGCCACACGATGCTGCACCAAATACTGGATGGTGTCGTGCAAAGGCCCCGAATTTACGTCAAGCTTCGCCATGAGCACGGGATCTTCCGCCCGTTCGGGACACTCGTCCGGTTTCTTGTCGGGCATAAACTCCGTATCCACAAACAATCCGTGCTCCAGATTATCGATGCCCAGGTCGGCTGCCTCGCGAAAACCAACAGCACACAGGTGCCCGGTAACCTTCGCTCCGCGCTTATGTGCCGCCGTAATTGCGGCGCCAAGCTCCGCCCGTGTGATGAACATGTACGCTTTAAAATTGTCGACGCCCTGGTCGAGCCAGAAATTCACCGTCTTCGTCGCGTCCTCAGGGCCGCTCAGTTGGTGCAGTTGAAGAGCCCACGAACCTTTGCCTTCGAGATAAGGCCCAGTTACATGCATTTTGGGGCCAGGCATCTGTCCCGCATCAATGGATTTCTTGATCTCCAGATCGGTATAAGGCTCGAGCGCTCCTGTGGTGCGAATCGTGGTCACGCCGCCGGCGAGATACAGTCGCGGAAAACTGTAGCCCATCTCGCCAAAAATGCCGCCGCCCATGGGATAAAAAAGGTGATCGTGCATGCCCACGAGCCCGGGGATTACGCTGTAACCGTGCAGATCCAGCACCTGCGCGTCCTTGGGCACGCTCGCAGAGGAGGCGTCGCCCACCGATTCAATTTTGCCTTTGCTGACGACGATCGTCTGGTCCTCGCGCGCCGCCGCGCCCGTTCCATCGATCACACGCACGTGGGTCAGAGCGACCACCGGCGCATTGACCTTGACGAACGCCTGGACGTCAGGCGAAAGCGTTTGACCCCGCAACTCATTTCGCCAGGCGAAAAATAACAGAACGGCAGCAGCAAGTTTGCGCATGTTTATTTCTCCCAACAGTGCAGGATTCTACTCGAGAAGACAAGCTTCCGCCTGAATGCATCGCTAACCACCGGCCACCGAACGCTAATTACAGTTCTTCCCCTGCTAGAATTGAAAGCTAGCTTCTTGCCCATGGACGCCGCCTTCATCCGCAATTTCGCGATCATCGCGCATATCGACCACGGCAAATCTACGCTCGCCGACCGCCTGCTGGAGCTTACCGGATCGCTCACCGCCCGCGAAATGCAGGCCCAGGTTCTCGACTCCATGGACCTCGAACGCGAGCGCGGCATCACCATCAAAGCCCACGCCGTGCGCATGGCCTATACCGCGCAGGACGGCCAGACCTATCAGCTCAATCTAATCGACACGCCGGGCCATGTGGATTTTTCCTACGAAGTCTCGCGTTCCTTGGCCTCGTGCGAAGGCGCGCTGCTCGTCGTCGATGCCTCCCAAGGAGTCGAGGCGCAGACGCTTGCTAATTCATATCTGGCGATCAATCACGGGCTCGAAATCATTCCGGTCATCAACAAGATCGATCTGCAGAGCGCCGACATTCCGCGCACCAAAGAGATGATCGAAGGCGCGGTCGGCCTCGACGCCTCCGACGCCGTCCTGATCAGCGCGAAGACGGGGCAGGGCGTTCCCGACGTGCTGGAAGCGATTGTGAAGCGTGTGCCTCCGCCCAAGGGATCGCCCGACAACCGGCTCCAGGCGCTGGTTTTCGACTCCTGGTTCGATCCTTACCGCGGCGTCATCGTGCTCACCCGCGTTTTTCAGGGCACGCTGAAAAAAGGCGATCGCATACGCCTCTGGTGGAACGGAACCACGTTCGACGCGGAAACTCTCGGCGTGCTCACGCCCAAGCCGGTCGAGATCGAACAGCTTGTGGCCGGAGAAGTTGGCTTCATCATCGCCAACATTAAGAATGTCGCCGACACCAAAATCGGAGACACCATCACCCACGACGCCGCTCCCGCCCTCGAAGCCCTGCCCGGCTTCGAAGAAATCAAGCCCATGGTTTTCGCCGGACTCTACACCGTTGATTCCCACGAGCACACCCGCCTGCGCGAAGCCCTTGAAAAACTTCGCCTCAACGATTCCTCCTTCTTCTTCGAACCGGAAAGTTCCGTTGCCCTCGGATTCGGCTTCCGTTGCGGCTTCCTAGGCCTGCTTCACATGGAAATCATCCAGGAGCGCCTGGAACGCGAGTTCGGCCTCGA
>QIAK01000406.1:0-2173 GCA_003225515.1 Acidobacteriota bacterium
CGCTGGGCTCGCCGCTGATGCCGAAACTCTGCAGGTCCACGAGCGCGCCGCTGCCCAGATCTTCCATCAGCGGCACGCCGCGGCGGTGGGCTAAAGCGACGAGGTCGGCAGTCGATGCCTGCTCGGTGAATCCCGTGATTTCAAAGTTGGATCGATGGACTCGCAGCAGTAAACGCGTGCGCTCGGTAATCGCGTTTTCATAGTCGGCAACGCGAGTGCGATTGGTCGTGCCCACCTCGCGCAGCATCGCGCCCGACTTCGCCATTACATCGGGAATGCGGAATGAACCGCCGATCTCGATGAGCTCACCACGAGAAACAATGACCTCGCCACCATCGGCCACTGTATTGAGCGCCAGCAGAACTGCCGCCGCATTGTTGTTGATGACAATCGTCGATACCCCCGGAAAGGCTTTCGAGGAGCTCTGCTCATCCGAAATAGCCGAGGCAGTTGCCTCGGAATAATTCGTTGTGGCATCGGCAAGCAGACTGCGAAGCAGACGGTCGACGTGAATGTCTCGTTTGCCCCGGGCACCGGATTCGATGTCGAACTCGAGATTGGAAAAACTTCCGGCGGTTTCGCAGATATGCGCCAACGCGGATTCGGACAGCGGAGCCCGTCCAAGGTTTGTGTGCAGGATGACGCCGGTTGCATTGATTACAGGACGCAACGAGTAACTGAGCGCATGGCGAAGGTGCTCTTCGATGGCGCTGTGCAGGCCTTTCAACGCAAGCCTCAGCGCGTCTTCGTCCAGCAGGCCTGAGGCTACTTCATCGCGCAACCGGTTAAGAGCCGCGCGTGCTGCGCTGGTGACAGGCGCAATTCCGTGCGTGGCCGCGAGCGCTTCGACGGCGGGCATTCGCAGGACCTCGTCGACGGATGGAAGTTCGCGAAAAAGCGCCGACTTCGTCACGCTCTTCATACTCCGGATTATCCCATGAAAACGGCGACATACCTGCGTTCGGAGCTATAACGTGTGCAGATACGCGAGAAGATCCTGAATGTCCTGCGAGTTTAAAGTCTGGCTGTAGCCGGGCATCTCGTTGCGACCCAGGCGAATGATATCGGTAACGCGCTCGTCATTGGCGGGCAATCCGCTGAGAGAGAGATATTTGTGCTGGAACATTCCCTTGAGCCCCGGGCCTTTCTTGCCGCGAGTGGAGTAAGCCTCGTGGCAGCGTTCGCAGCGGGAGTCATAGATCTTGCGGCCGGCGGATTGTTGGGCATTGAGGCCGAGTTCGGCGTCGGACTGGCGCCGTTGAACGTCACACGCGGAGATCGCGGCAATGATTACCAACACGGAAAGAGCCGGCAAGAAAGTTGCTTTGCGAACAGGCGTTATCTGAATCCTGATTCGCAGTCTTTCCCGTAACCCGATGTGTTTCCATTGCATGAAATCGTCCCTCGCCATGCCCTTCGCCGGAATGCCAGCCGCCTTACAGCCGCCTTACAATGATAGAACACAACGTCACCATGACTGTGGCGATCAAACGCGTTTATGAACCGGCAACTCGCTCCGACGGAACGCGTGTTCTGGTAGATCGGTTGTGGCCGCGTGGTCTCACAAAGACCGGCGCCCAAATTGACGAATGGCTTCGCGATCTGGCGCCGCCGCTGGTTTCATGCGCGGCCCGCGCAATGGCAAGATTTTCGAAAAAAATATCTGAAGGAATTGTCGCAACCGGAAACGGAGAAGTCTCTGGTACGGCTCTACCAGCTTGCCCACATGAAAAAACGCCTGACTCTGCTGTACGCCTCGAAGAACGAATCCAACAACAACGCGACCGTTCTCAAGGAACTGCTGGAAGGAAGGCGCAAACCTCCAACCGGCACGGGGCCGGGGGTTATCCATGGCACGCGCAGACGCGAAGCAGCCGTGCGGCGCCGGTCATGAAGTTTCGCAACTCAATTCATTTAGAATCGTGGCCGCATGAGACCCGTCTTTCAGTGGAACCTGGGGCAGCGCGCTTTGGAACTCGGCAAGCGCACACTGATCATGGGCATTATTAATGTCACCCCTGATTCCTTTTCCGACGGCGGACAATTTCTACGACCTGACAATGCCATCGCACGCGCACAGAAGTTGCTGGATGAAGGAGCAGACATCCTGGATATCGGCGGCGAATCCACGCGTCCTGGAGCGCGCGTTGACGCCGGTGGTGCGAAGAAGGTT
>QIAK01000406.1:2370-3618 GCA_003225515.1 Acidobacteriota bacterium
GTTGGGACGCACAAATGGCGAAGACGGTCGCTGAGATTCAATGTGGCGCTGTAATGATGCACATGCGAGGGCGTCCCGAAGAGTGGCGCACATTGCCGCCGCCCGATGACGTTGTGCAACTGGTGAAACGCGAATTAAAGGAATGCGCCGAGAAGGCGACGCTCGCGGGAGTCCGGCGCGACCGCATCGTGCTCGACCCCGGCTTTGGATTCGGCAAGAAGTTTGACGAAAACTATCCGCTGCTGGCATGCTTCACCGAATTGCAGGAGTTGGGATTCCCTTTGCTGGCGGGCACTTCTCGGAAATCATTCATCGGGCGCACGCTGGGAAAAAACGATGAGGATGTTCCCCCCGAGGGCCGCCTCTATGGAACTCTTGCGGCGCAGACTGCGCTAATTCTGAAAGGCGCGCACATCGTGCGGACACACGACGTGAAAGCCACAGTGGACGCGGCGCGCGTGGCGGATGCCATTTGGCTTGCGAGCTAAACGCGCGACCATAGCGGAGAGATTTGTTTCAAGCAGAAAGGCGCCCGAATCTCGGACGCCTCTCTTTCCATTCGAATGCCGGCCCCCCGGTTAGGCGTGGGGCTTTTGTTCATCCTTCTTGCGCTGTTCTTCCTGCCGTTTCTTCTCCTCAGGCGATTGCTGACGCTGCTGGGGTCTTTCTTGCTGTGCCGACGGAGGACGATCATTGCGCTGCGGTGGCGGTGCGGGACGATTCGTTTCCGGGCGACTGGGCTCGGGACGATTGGGCTGCGCCGCTGGCGGGCGATTGGGCTCCGCACGGTTATTGTTCGGCTCTGGACGACTCGGTTCCGGTCGGTTGTTGGGCTGTGCTGCCGGCGGGCGATTCGGTTCTGCCCGGTTGTTGGGCTGTGCCGCCGGCGGACGATTCGGTTCTGCCCGGTTGTTATTCGGCGCAGGACGATTCGGTTCCGGCCGGTTGTTGGGCTGCGCTGCCGGCGGCCGATTCGGTTCTGGCCGACTGTTATTTGGCTCAGGCCGATTCATGTCGGGCCGGTTGTTGGGCTGTGCTGTTGGCGGGCGATTCGGTTCCGGCCGGTTGTTGTTCGGCTCAGGCCGATTCGGCTCGGGGCGGTTGTTAGGCTGCGCCGCGGGCGGACGATTCGGTTCCGCCCGGTTGTTATTCGGCTCAGGCCGATTCGGCTCGGGGCGGTTGTTAGGCTGCGCCGCTGGCGGACGATTCGGTTCTGCCCGGTTGTTATTCGGCTCAGGCCGATTCGGT
>QIAK01000406.1:3707-7630 GCA_003225515.1 Acidobacteriota bacterium
TTCGGCTCAGGCCGATTTGGTTCAGGTCGATTATTCGGCTGCGCGGGATTAGCCCCCGGAGGTTCGTTCGCGGCCGGCGGATTTCCTGGCCGATTCCCAGGTTGATTGGCCGGCTGGTTACCTGGCCGATTCCCGGGT
This sequence comes from Acidobacteriota bacterium, assembly GCA_003225515.1. Taxonomy (GTDB): domain Bacteria; phylum Acidobacteriota; class Terriglobia; order Terriglobales; family Acidobacteriaceae; genus Sulfotelmatobacter. The sequence continues at coordinate 3,846 of QIAK01000406.1, forward strand.
TGATTGGCCGGCTGGTTCCCGGGCCGGTTCGCATTCCCCGGCTGGCTGCCGGGCCGCGCCATGGTTGGTGTAGCAGGCTTTCCCGGAGGCGCTTGCCGGACTGGAGGACGCGCCGCAGCCGTCGCGGCATTGCGGGCGGGCTCCATGCGTCGCAGCTCCTGCCTCGCTATAGGCTGCCCTGGATGCGCAGCCAGCGCTTGCTGTCTGGCCGCAAAGGGCGGCGGCGGCGGCGGTGGCGTTGACTTTGCAATGATTGGCCGACTCTGCACGGCAGCGGGCGGGGCGGCGACGTGATTCGCTGTATTGGCGTGAACTCCCATAACGCTGTTACGTGTGGGAGCGACGGTAGCTCTGGCACTCACCGGCGCGGAAGCAACTTCCCTTGCATTAACGGCGACCGCCGCGCGAGCTACGGGCTGCCCGCTGGTGAAGGCGCGTTGCGGAACGGCGGTCACAGCACCTGAAACGTTCCTGTTTACATAATTGACGTTCGTGATGTTAGTGGTTTTGTTGACAATGGTGGTGTTGTAGACATTCGTCACCGTGGTCTGGTTCACAGTGGTGTTGCTGATATTGACGCGATTGACGTACTCGCGGCTTACGCCATACGACGGCACGTACACTTCGCGCGGGCCCAAGGGGAACCAGCCCATATTGCCGCCGAACCCACCGCCGCCTCCGACGAAGACGACTAAAGCCGGCGCATAGACGGGCCTTACATCTGCTGGTCCAGGGATCCAGCCCCAGCGGCCTCGAACCGAAAGCCACCGGCCGTAATGGAATGGAGCGTAGCCCCAGGGTTCATCATCCACCCAAGTCCATCCCCAGGGATCGATCCATGCCCAGTGCCCTTCACGATAAGGAGCCCAGCCGGCCGCGACGTGGGGGTACCAGACATTGCCGTAGCCGGGATCCGGTTGCCAGTCACCGTTGTCATCGAGGTCCTCGTAGCCGACGAGGTCATGAGATACATATCTCGACGAGCGAGAGTTTTCGTAGCGGTGATAACGGGTATAGGCCCAATTATCAAAATCGTCAGGGTCGCCGAGATCTTCGACCTGGGCGTTCAGTCTGTCGGAACCGCCTTCAAACGTGGCGCGTTGCCCCGCATGCAGCGTGTAGGTTTGTCCGTTACCGGTCGACTCACCTTCTCCTTCGCGAATGCTGACTACGGTGTAGGTTCCATCTTCACTGGCTTCCACGCGGTAGCGGCCGGGCTGGAAAATGGAAAATGCTTGATTCGGTGTGTCGATTTCAAAAACGTCATCGCGGCCCAGATCGCGGACGTGGACGTTGATGGTTCCGGAACTCAGCTGGATTTGTGCGGTGCGGTCGTCAAGGTTCAAAAACGAAATGCCGGTATTACTGTTCAGATCAATGACTGCGCCGCCCAGCGAAAGCTCGGCGCGCGAGTCTCGATCCGCCCAAATCTGATCGCCGGTCGTCATCGGCCGGTTCGAAGCTGCTTCCACCCATTCCGACTCACCCGCCGGCTGAAACGAGACGGACCCTTGCAGGTATCCGAGACGCGCAACGCGACTCGGCGGATCGTCTTGATAACCGTTATCCTGCGCGATTGCCCGCTGCAGCATGAAAGTGCTCACTATTGCCAATCCCAGCAAAGCGACCGTTCGGCGCAGATTATTCGTAAGGCCTCTCATTGTGGTTGATGTCATAGATGTCATCCTTTAGCACGTAGCGTTCAACCCTCGCCTCGACAACCGAAGGCGATTGGTTGCTGAACTAAAACGGGACGCGAGCTGCGGACGTTGCCCCAAAGTAAGATGCAGCAACGAGAGAGACACGCCCTACAGCGGAAACCTGATGGATTAATTGTCGATCTTCTTCCCCGTAGTCGCAAGAGATCAAGAATGTTCTCAGGGTTTATGCCCGGCGGTATACGAGTTAGAACGTTTTGCGCGAATCGATCAGAATGGTGACCGGACCTTCATTCAATAGTTCCACCTGCATCATTTCCTGGAAACGTCCGGTTTCGCAGCGCAGGCCTGAAGCGCGGATGTGCTCGACGAATAACTCGTAAAGGCGCCGGGCAAGTTCAGGCGGAGCTGCGTCATCGAATGAAGGTCGCTTGCCGCGGCGCACGTCTCCATACAGAGTGAATTGAGAAACGGCAAGCACGCTGCCGGCTACGGTTTGCACGCTGCAGTTCATCTTGCCGCCCTGGTCTTCGAAAATTCGGAGGCCTGCGATTTTTTCGGCCAGGTACTTTGCGTCAGTCTCAGTGTCGTCAGAACCCACGCCCAGCAGGACGAGCAGTCCCAATCCGATTTCACCGCTGACCCGCTCGTTGACCGTAACTTTGGCGCGGCTCACCCGCTGCACGACAGCGCGCATGATGATTTCACTTCCTATCGCTGAGCAGGGATTCCTGTCCAGCCACGCATTGCCATCGTCCGTCGCGGTACACGTAGAGGTCGGTAAAGCGCACCCGGGCCAGGACTTTGCCCTGCGGATCGGCGGCTGTTGCCAAGCCGCGGATGTAGCCGGCGTCGCCGTAAACGTGTGTGGTTAATTCTGAAAGTTCGTGATGGGCCGAGCGCGGCGCGGCGGCCTTCGCAAGCGTGGTTGCCCGATTCGTGACCATGCCATCGGGCCCAGCGTCCTCAAACTCGTCAGCCAGAATACAACCGAGGGTCGCCACATCTCGTTGTTCCAAAGAGCGTGCCCACGTTTTTTCGATCTGAATCAGAGCGCTGCCATCCTGCGGCTGTCCGGTAGCACAGGGCGCAGCGACCGCCAGGGGGCACAATAATGCAAAACAAAGCGCGTATCTAAAGGTCATCTTCGGCTCCGGTGTCGTCGGGCATCATCATAGTGGATGAATCGTCTCCCGAACGCCCGCGTTTTCACCAGGGGGCGGAGGGATCTTGCGAGCATCGAAGTGTTGCTCCGCGCGAGATCCCCGTTCGACGCGCTCGCGTGGTTCGCTTGCTCAGGGCAGGCTCTCTCTTCGCCTGGGCTTTCCTTAAATAAAGCCGGGCTCCGCTCGGGAGGACGCAACCAAGAAGAATTGAAAAATGTCAGTTACCCACTACCAACAGCTCGAACGTTTGACCCCGGCATTGCCCTGCCTTTAGGATTCAAGAGTGCAATTTCAATACAGCCGAGGCTTTCCCGGAAGTGGCAGGGTCCTTTCTTTACAGTAATTCACCGGGACAATTACACTACACTCGCCTTTTTTCGTATCGCAGTGCGCGAGGGAAGCAACCGAATTCAAATCTAATCGAGGCAAACGAGGAGACACATGGCAGCCGTAGACGAGAAGGTAAAGCAGATTATCGTGGAGCAGTTGGGAGTGGATGAAGGCGAAGTCACCTCCAGCGCGTCATTCGTGGACGACTTGGGCGCGGACTCGCTCGACACCGTCGAACTGGTCATGGCTTTCGAAGAGGCCTTCGACATCGAGATTCCTGACGAGGATGCGGAGAAGATTCGCACCGTGCAGGATGCAGTGGACTACATCGGCAAACATGCGAAAGCGGGGAAATAGTTGGGACGCAGGGTCGTCGTTACAGGCCTCGGTTTGATCTGCGGCGTGGGCAATTCCACCGACGTGGTGTGGAAGGCCCTGCTCGCGGGTAAGAGCGGTGTCGCGCGAATTAGCAGCTTCGACCCGACCGCTTTTGCCTGCCAGATTGCCGCCGAGGTAAAGAATTTCGACCCGCTGAATTACATCGAAAAAAAAGAAGTCAAAAAAATGGGACGCTTCATTCACGTGGCGATCGCCGCGGCGGATGAAGCGCTCAAGATGTCGGAACTGAAGA
>QIAK01000406.1:7651-17299 GCA_003225515.1 Acidobacteriota bacterium
TCACATTGGGTCGGGGATCGGTGGATTCGACATCATCGAGCGCGAGCACACATCCCTGATGGAAGGGGGCCCGCGCAAGATTTCTCCCTTCTTCATTCCGGCCGCCATCATTAATCTCGCCGCAGGACAGGTTTCTATGCGCTGCGGCGCGAAGGGTCCGAACGAGGCCACTGCGACCGCCTGCACCACCAGCGCGCATTCCATTGGAGATTCCTTCCGCATAATCCAGCACAATGACGCCGATGTGATGATTGCCGGAGGCGCAGAGGCTGCCATTACGCCGATGGGCGTTGGCGGATTTGCCGCGATGCGAGCTCTTTCAACCCGCAACGATGAACCGGAAAAAGCGAGCCGCCCCTGGGATCGGGAGCGCGATGGTTTCGTGATCGGTGAAGGCGCGGGCATCCTGATCCTGGAAGAACTGGAGTTTGCCCGCAAGCGCGGCGCTCGCATTCTGGCCGAGATTGCCGGCTACGGGATGAGCGGCGACGCGTACCACATTACGCAACCGGCACCTGAACATGAAGGCGGCTTCCGCGTGATGCGCAACGCTGTGCGCGACGCCGGTGTAACCCCGAATGTCGTCGGGTACGTCAATGCCCACGGTACCTCGACGCCGATCGGCGACACGCTCGAAGCGCATGCGATCCGCAATTTTTTTGGGGAGCATAAGGTCGCGGTGAGTTCCACAAAGTCGATGACCGGTCACCTGCTGGGCGGCGCGGGAGGACTTGAAGCCGGCATCACCGTGCTTGCGTTGCGTGACCAGATCCTGCCTCCAACCATTAATCTGGAAAATCCTGAGCCTGATACTGCCGGGATGGACCTGGTTCCTAACCACGCTCGCAAAGCGGAACTCGAATACGCGATGTCTAACTCCTTCGGCTTTGGCGGCACCAACGGCGCACTGCTGTTCCGGCGCTGGAGCGAGTAAGGAACGCAGACTTCTGAGACGTTTTTTCTCCCTGCAAACCCCTGAATCCACGCGGCTTTCGGCTCGTAATGTCCTCTCTCGCGCCAATTCACACTTCACTCGTTGACCCTTTGTGTCTTTTCAACTGCGGCAACTGCATACACAATAGTTTTCGAAAGTGAGTCTTCCCCGAACTATGGATAAAGCTTTCACGACATCCTTTGTCCCCGCTCCCGTAACCCGAAAAGCCGCCGCCCGCACCGCCCTTGTGGGATTGAGTGAGCCGGCCCGCGCTCTTCTGTCGGAAGGTTTCCGGCAGTTCGGCATTGAAACCGTGACCGTGACTTCGAACGCAGCCGAGCGCCTTCGAAAAGAAAAGTTTGAGGCTTGTGTGCTTGCCTTGGGCGAAGGCGCCGATGCCGTAATGGAGGCAGCGCGCAGTTCTCCCTCGAACAGCCGCTGCGTTCTTTACGGCGTGGGCGGCAACGCGCAGGAAGCCATGAGCTACTCTAAGTACGGGATCAACGCCATGTTCAGCGAACCCCTGGAGCGGCCAACCGCGCTCAAGCTGATTCGCGGCACGCGCATGCTGGTGCTGCACGAGTTCCGGCGCTACGTGCGCATTCCTGTGATAACCCAGGTCTCGCTGGTCGGCGACGGAAGGCGCATCAGCGCCAGCAGCATCGAGTTAAGCAGTGGGGGAATGTCGGTCAAGACTGCGGAAGACATTTCGGTCGGCGTAAACGTGGAAGTATCTTTTTCACTGATGACCCTACCACGGGTCAACCTCCGCGCCTCCGTAAGCTGGTGCAAGCCCAAGTCGATTGGAGTGCGTTTCGACGCAGCCGACACCCAGCGCCACAAGATCAAGAGCTGGATCGATTCCTTCCTGGAAAATTGAGTCGCGGCAGCTATTACAATAGCCTCGTGCCCGAAGCCAGCACCCGCGACCAGACCGCGCCGGCGCAACCGGCCGTGGGCCCACGCCGCTTTACTCTTAAACAGCGCATCATTCTGCGCATCATTATCTGGCTGGGATATTGGCTTATCCGCATCATTGGCCCCACCTTGCGAGTTTGTATTTCCTATGAAGAAGGCGCGCAGGAGACTTTCGAGCAGCGTCCGCTGATCGCTTCGGTCTGGCATTCCTGCATGATTCCTGCAACCTACATCTGTCGGGACATGGGCGTGCGGGTGATGAGCAGCAACAGTTATGACGGCGAGTACATGGGCCGCATCATCCACAAATTTGGCTTTGTCGCAGTGAAGGGCTCCAGCAGCCGCAACGCCGTACGTGCGCTGCTGGGTTTGCGTCGCGCGCTTGAAGATGGTTGGACGGTCGCGTTTACGCTGGATGGCCCACGCGGCCCGCGTCACAAAGTAAAACCGGGGCCGGTGGCGCTGGCTCGTTCGTCGGGCGTGCCCTTAACTATGTTTCACGTGGCGGTGGATCGCGCCTGGGTGCTCAATTCATGGGACCGCATGATGATCCCGGTTCCTTTCTCACGAGTCCTGGTGCGCATCGGCAAACTGATCCGAGTTCCTTCTGGCTCTAGCGATGAAGAACTTGAGTGCTATACGGCCGAATTGCAGGCGGCGCTCGATCGGGTTTGTGAATTTGCCGAGGCCAACGTGAACCAAGTCGGGAGTGGAGAGTTTCCGTACTCTGAGCGGAAGTAGGAATGGGACTCTTGATTGCAGATTTCAGATTTCAGATTTTCGTCGTTGGTCGTTCGTCGTTGGCCACTGATGTCCGACTTCTGATTGCAGATTGCAGATAGCTGGGACCAAGTTTTTAAAATCTGAGATCTGAGATCTGAAATGTGTTCCTACTCCAGTGTCGAGCCCAGCTGCTGATACCTATACTTCTTCCCATCCCAGTAAATCACTGACGACGTGTCTTCGCCCTCACCCTTTTCTTCCATATAGATTCCGAGGACGGTTTTCTTCTTCAGGGCAAGCTTTTTCACGGTCAGCGTTTTGAAAGGGAGATTGATAAGAAGAAACTTCGCTTTGGGAGCATCGGCCCGCCAATCGCCTTTTTCGGCGCCATGGACAATCAGCAAGCTGATGCCCCGGCGGTCGGGCTCGTCGGAAGCAAACGTCGACGTCACCTTGACGTCGCTATAACCGAGAAAGCTGTCATAGGGATCGGCGACGACGAAGCTATATTCTGCCTGATCTGCCATGGGGTTCTTGCAGCGGGCCGCGACGACGAGATCGTCGATGCCATCGCCATCCATATCGGCAACGAATTGCGGCGGTCCCGCCAGCAGCGAGCAATTGTCCCCAAACTGCTTGTGGATGAATTCGTCCGTAACCGCGGGCGAGGGAGACTTCGCGTGGGCCGGAGGCGGAGGCGGTTGCTTCTTCTGCGCAACCGCGGCCATGACAAAAGAAAGTGCAAGCACTGGGAGCAGGAGCAATTTACTGGACGGCATGGGTTTACTTTAGTCCGGTTTCGAGTGTGAGGGAAGTGACGGGTCAGTGCCAAGGGCCAGGGGTCAGGGTCGGAGGTCAGGGGTCGGCCTCGGACCTCGAACCTCAGACCTCAGACCTCAGACCAACCTCTCGGATGCGAGCTTGGCAGATTTTCCGAGGTCTGAGGTCCAAGGTCTGAGGTCCGGTTTTCAGCGGCCGCGAAAATGCTCCCATCCCTTGGGCTCGAGTTCGCGCGCCAGATTTGGCCCGGTGCAGAGAAATACTTTTTTTCCACGAGTGATTTGGCCGATGTGCGTCAGTGCGACTCCTGCAAGCTGAGATGGAACGCGCTTGCCCGGAGGAACTGTGAAAAGAAGTTCATAATCCTCGCCCCCATGCAGGGCCAGATCGAGATCGACTTCACGCGCTGATTTTTCGATTCTGGCACGCGGAATGAGAGCGGCATCAATCTCGGCTCCGACGCCGCTTTCTTGGCAAAGATGCCCCAAGTCGGTGGAGAGACCGTCGCTGGTGTCGATCATGGCGGAGGCCAGGCCTTTCTCGCGCAGCGCACGCCCGACTTCGATTCGCGGCTCGGGATAGAAGTGGCGAGAAAAGTCTCGAGGATTCAGCTTCTTCTTAGGTTTCGTCCTCATGCGCAAAACGGCTGCGGCCGAGCCGCCCAGCCTCCCGCTCACGAAGACGCGGTCGCCGGGACGAGCTCCCGAACGCAGCACAGACTTGCCTTTGGGTGAGGTGCCTACCACCATAATGTCGGCGAGAATTCCATCGGGCGATTCTGCGGTATCGCCGCCGGCCAGAGTGATGCCATTTTTTTTCGCCAGGCTGATCAGGCCGCCGAGAAAGCGAGCCACCCAGGATTGCGGCAAATCCCGGGGCAAAGCGAGCGATAGGAAGGCTGCGACGGGTTCTCCACCCATCGCGGCAATGTCACTCAGTCCGCGCGCCAGGCAGCGGTGCCCAACCGACTCCGGCGGGTGCCAGTCGCGCCGGAAGTGAATGCCTTCGAGCGTAAAGTCAGTCGTGACCAGGAATTCGTGCCTCGGCAGGAGCCGCAACACTGCGCAGTCATCTCCAATTCCGGTGAGAACGGCATTCCGAACCGGCCCCACAGTGCCAGACTGGCGCCGCATGGGAGGCTTTGCCAGGCGGCGGATCTGGGCAATCAACGCTTTTTCAGGAAGCGGCACGGCGCAATTACTATACCGCCGCCGAGCGTAGCTCGAACCGGATACAGCCTATCCTGCAGGCGCGCCAAACTTTCTGCGTATATGAATCCGGGGTAACTTGTCCATTCGGCCCCCCGATTACCGAGTCTTCGGTAACCCAAAATGGGCTTGTGCATCGTTGACAGGGGGAATCCAGTTTGTTACCGTTAACCAGTCATTCACAAACACCTTTGGCCGAGCTAAGTTCTGCAAGCAGTTGAGATTGCAGACGGGGACTAATTTAAGGCTTTGGTCGCAGTTCAGGGTAGTAGTAGGGCGCGCGAGAGTTTCCATTCCCAAGATGGGAGCGTAGCCCGAAAAAGTCAGGTGATCCAATCGGGCGTTTCTGCAACTAAAAAGAAACTGGCCTGGATTTCCGGACCTGACGGAAAACTGGTTTTACAAGCCGAGGAGCGATTTGCAGAAACGCTTTTACATCCTTTTTGTGGCCCGCGGGGACGACGGTCAGCTGCGCAAAATTTCCATCCCCGTGCATTACCTCTACGTCTTCGTCGTAGGGGCCGCAATCGGATTCCTCAGCCTGACCGGTATTGCCAGCTCTTATACCCGCATGCTGCTCAAGGTTTCCCGCTATAACCAGCTGCGGACGGAAAAAGATCAGCTCAAGGACAATTATTCCCGCCTGGAGCAGGTGGCGAAAGAGCGCGATGTGCAGGTGGCATCGCTGGGTTCGATTGCCGGAGAAGTTTCTGCGCTATACGGTTTGAAGGCGCAGCCCACACTGGTGACGGTAACCGCCGATCAGATTCATGATGCCGACGTAAGTTCTTCGCTGGACCAGTTGCATGCCTTGCGGACTTCAGCCCTGAGCGGCGCAACCATGGTCGGCCTCACGATGGGCCTTACGCGCAATGCGACAACGGCAGACTGGTTCAAAGCCAACTCTGCTCCCAATCTTTGGCCGGTAGGAGGCCAGATTACGGGCAGCTTCGGCGAGCGCATTGATCCCTTCAACGGAGAAGGCGCGTTTCACAGTGGCGTGGACATTGGCAGCAGTTATGGCGCTCCGGTGATTGCTCCCGCGGATGGAATGGTCACATTCAGCGAAATGCTGGGCGGCTACGGCAAGGCGCTGATGATCGATCACGGCAATGGCATCAGCACGCGATACGGTCACCTTTCAGGCTACGCAGTCACAGCTGGGCAGGCTGTGCACCGTGGCGACGTGATCGGCTTTGTTGGAGACAGCGGACGCTCCACCGGACCCCATCTTCATTACGAAGTCCGCATCAACGATACTCCCGTAAATCCTTACAAGTACCTGCGCATGACGGTCGCCCACAATGGCGGCTTCACTGCCGGAAGTTAACTTCCCGCTCTTAGCTTCGATCTCTGCTTTTCGCGCAAGTCTACCTAGAGCAAAGCTCTATGCTCCCTCCATTAATTCCATTGACGTCGTTACCGGCGTAATAGACCAGGTCAAACAGGATGCGGGTTCCCGCTAGATGTCGAGCTAACATAAGAGGGATTTCTCCCCATTTGAGTGGCATACACGAAGCCTACGGCTCAAGGACGACTGCATGGAGAATCCCGAAATCAAGCGGTTTGGCCGTTACGAGATCCAGGCTGAATTAGGCCGCGGAGCCATGGGCGTGGTGTATAAGGCCCGCGATCCGCAGATCGATCGTCTCGTGGCGGTAAAAACCGTCTGCCTCTCAGGTCCTGAGGCGAAAGAAGAAAAAGAATTTCGCATGCGCTTTCTGCACGAGGCGCAGGCCGCCGGACGCCTGCACCATCCCGGAATCGTAGCGATTTTCGATGTGGGCGAGCATCCCGAGAGCAGCAATCCTTACATTGTTATGGAGTACGTCGCCGGAGAGCCCCTGAACCGGCTGCTGGCCCGCGAAAAGAAACTTCCGATGGAGCGGGCTCTCCAACTCGCGGAGGAGATTGCCGACGCGCTGGATTATGCTCACGAACAAGGCGTGATTCACCGCGATATCAAGCCGGGAAACGTTCTTATCACGCCTGACGGCCATGCCAAGATTGCCGACTTTGGCATCGCGAAGCTGAACCTGGCGCACTTCACGCTCCCGGGAAGAGTGATGGGAACGCCGGCGTATATGGCGCCCGAGCAACTCAGCGGCGACGGAGTGGATGGCCGTTCCGATCTATTCTCGCTGGGCGTGATCTTATACGCGATGGTCGTGGGCCATTCTCCTTTTCAGGGCGACAGCGCGACCACAGTCTGCTTCAAAGTCGCCAACCGCGAGCCCGTGGCGGCAAGTGCACTGGACTTAAGTGTGCCTCGAGAATTAGACGAGGTGATTTCGCGTGCCATGGCGAAAGATCCTGAGCAGCGCTACCAGCGCGGCGCAGAATTTGCCGAGGACTTGCGCCAACTGCAACAGTCATTAAAAGCGAGTGGGACCACAACCTCGCTGCGCATAGGAATATCGACAGGCTCCAGAACTGCCAGCACCGGGAGAAGGCCACCCCTGACGGCTACCGCGACGAATCCTGTGGCTGAAGTGGTGGAGGCGCAGAAACTGGTTCACACCGTAGTTCACAAAGCGCCGCTCCGAGATCTCATCCTGGGTGGGGTAACGCTCGTCGTATTAGTGTTCGTCGGGACACAATCGAAGCTGCTCGTGATAGCGCCAAAAACGGCCGCGAATCCCTCCTATGTCGCTCCGAACAGTGCCGCCGGGGCAGACTCTGGAACTGTGCAGCGGAACCCTTCGAACAACGCGGTGGCCGCGAGTTCCGGAGCGGCAACACTTTCCTCTGCGCCGGCACCCGTCAGCAAACCGCGGCGTAAAAAGCATGTACTCCCCGCCGTGCAGCCCGTCGTCGCTGAAGTCGTCGTGCCTATGGCGAATCTCGATCTTGCCGTGCAGCACCAATTCAAAGAGGCCACTCTTTTTGTGTGGATCGACGACAAACTGACTTTAACCCGTGCGCTGCACGGAGCCGCGCAGAAGCATATGGTCGTCTTCAACGGACTGCGGGGTTCTGAATCGGAAACGCTGAAGGTACCGGCGGGCAGGCACATCGTTCGCGTAAGGACGCTATCTGCCGATGAGACCATCGACCTTTCGAAATCGGTATCAGCGGAGTTCGTTGGCGGCGGCGACAAGTCCCTGCAAGTCACCGTCGAAAAGCACAACACTGTCATGCGGCTGAGTTGGGAGTAGCTACTGCCGCAATCCCATCCAGTTTTCAGAAACTACCAGTGAATTCCCGGGATTCTGCGGATCGTACTTCACCGAGGTGTGCAGTCCGAGACGGCATGAGTGCAGATTGATCCAGTGCCGCAGATAGGTGACGTCCTGCGAGCATTCGTAAGAAACTCCAGCCACGTCGTATTTGTAAATCAGCATGATGGCGGCGTGATAGTTGCTGGCGGCCGCGAGTTCCTGAACATCGATCACTGTGCCGTCCGTGATGCGTCCTGTGCCCTCGAGCCAGGCTCTGCGCTCGCGTTCCAGCGCGTCGGCCGTTTTCGGCTTGGAACGCAACATGGCATACGCCGCCGCTAAAACGACGCCGCTCGTCGCAATCAGGCCATAAAGTCGAAGCGAATCCATACGCAGGTGGGTTAAAGCCAGGATACGTCCCAGGCTCCTCCAACAGAATAATCTGAAAGCGGGACGCGTGGTAGTAGTTCAGAGGTTACCGACGTGCCATGGGCTGTGAAAAACATCGGGCGGCGAAGAACTCCAATCTTGTTTTAAAATCGCGGGAAATAGCCGGTAGTTGCACGCCAGGAGTCCCATGAGATTTTCTAACTTTTCCGCGGCGCTCTTTCTCGCAGCATCGATCGCCGCCATTGCCCAAACCAGCGCGAACGTGCCTGGGAAAACGACTTCGTCCGCACCAGCAACCCACAAAAAACAGGAGCACGACTGGCCGGTTTATGGTGGAACTCCGCAGAATGATCATTTTTCCTCTCTCCAGCAGATCAATCGCAAAAACGTGCGGCAACTCAAAGTCGCCTGGTCGTTTGATACCGAAGAGGAAGGCGGCCTGCAAACCAGCCCGATCGTTGTGGATGGTGTGCTGTATGGGATTACACCGACACAAAAAGTATTCGCTCTGGATGCCGCGACCGGAAAGCTGTTGTGGAAGTTCGATTCGGGAATCCAAGGAACGCAGCCTGATCGGGGACTGGCCTACTGGTCCGATGACAAGAAAGATGACAAAAAAGAAGACCGCAGGATTGTGGTCGGGGTGATGAACTTTGTCTATGCGCTCGATGCCGCGACCGGAAAGCCCATTTCTACATTCGGCAAGGACGGCCGCATCGATTTACGCGAGGATCTGGGCCGCGAACCGTCGGCACAGTCAATTTTCCTGACCAGCCCGGCTGTGATCTACAAAGACCTGATGATCGTGGGCGGGCGCGAATCTGAAACGCTGCCTGCCTCTCCCGGTGACGTGCGGGCGTATGACGTGCGCAGCGGAAAATTGCGCTGGTCGTTCCACACCATTCCGCGTCCCGGCGAATTCGGCTACGAAACCTGGCCGAACGAGGCATGGAAGACCAGCGGCGCGGCCAATAACTGGACCGGAATGACGGTCGATTCTCAACGCGGAGTTGTCTATGTTCCTACAGGTTCGGCGGCCTTTGATTTTTATGGCGCGGACCGGCTCGGGGATGATCTGTTCGCCGATTCCCTTATCGCTCTGAATGCCGACACCGGCGAGCGCATCTGGCATTTTCAAGGGGTGAAGCACGATCTTTGGGACCGCGATTTTCCCGCGCCTCCCGTACTCGTAACTGTGAAGAGGGATGGCAAGAAAGTGGATGCAGTCGCGCAGACCACTAAGCAGGGTTTTGTGTTTCTATTCGATCGCGTGAACGGGAAGCCTCTATTTCCATTCGAGTGCCGGAATTATCCGCCGAGTACCATCCCGGGAGAAGTGGCCGCCCAACAGCAATGCCTCCCGACGAAGCCGGCGCCCTTTGCCCGGCAGTTGCTGACCGCGTCTCTGTTAAGCGATCGAACCCCTGAAGTGCATGAGTGGGCCCTCGATCAATTTCGCGAAATGCGGAGTGAGGGGCAGTTTGTTCCTTTCAGCGTCGGAAAAGGTACAGTGATATTCCCTGGATTTGATGGC
>QIAK01000406.1:17353-20996 GCA_003225515.1 Acidobacteriota bacterium
TGTGAATGCAAATGAAATGGCGTGGGCAGCATCTCTGGGCGAGAACAAAGAAGAGAACAGCCCGCGGGCGCTGTACCTGAATCAATGCGCGGTTTGCCATGGTGAAAAGATGGCAGGCTCTCCTCCGGCGATTCCATCTCTGGTGGGCATCGGCAACCGCATGTCCGCGGCTGATCTTGCAACCAGGATCAAGAGCGGTAAAGGACGCATGCCGGGCTTTTCCAACCTGAAAGACGATCAACTCTCCGGTCTAATTTCGTTCCTGATGCGAGGAGAGGATAACGAACGAGTGAGCGCGGGCCCGGAGCCGTCGCTCATGAAGTATCACTTCACTGGGTATCGCAGATTTCTCGATCCCGAGGGCTATCCCGCTATTGCGCCACCTTGGGGAACACTGAATGCCATCAATCTCAATACAGGCGAGTATGTTTGGAAAATTCCCATCGGCGGGTATCCGGAATTGACCGCCAAAGGACTCAAAGATACGGGCAGCGAGAACTATGGAGGGCCCGTGGTCACCGCGGGAGGGCTGCTATTCATAGGAGCTACGAACTTCGATAAGAAATTCCGCGCCTTCGATAAAGATACAGGCGCATTGCTATGGGAGACCACCTTGCCGTTTTCCGGCAATGCAACTCCGATCACTTACGAAGTAGACAAGCGTCAATTTGTGGTGATCGCGGCGGGCGGGGGCAAAGATCTGAAGTCAAAGTCGGGCGGGGTGTATGTGGCGTTTGCGCTAAAGGCACCTGATAAGGACAAAAAGCCGAGGTAAGATCGTCCTACCATGCAAACGAAGATTTCAACCAAGGGTCAAGTCGTCCTGCCCGGTCCAATTCGCCGTCGACTCGACCTTCGCCCGGGCGACCCCCTTGACGCGAATAGCGGAGCCGGGATTCCCACTTAGCCGGACATCATTTACAAGGATGAGAATGTTAAGCCGCAAGAAGTCGGGCGACTCTGTGGGGGCTGCGCTCAACAAATAAAGGTCTCGTTACTTGTAAAGGACTCGTTACTTGGTCTGGGAGCAGACGCTTTTGCTGACGAGGTCTGCGAATCCGCCTTCAGGATTTTTTCCGAACTGATCGTCATGCGTGGCTTTCTTGCTGACCACAAAACGCCCGCTGCGATCCCGTGAGTAGAACCATTCAGTCGTCGGGGCGGCGGCTCCGCTGGAGCAGTTGAAGCGTACGCGCGCGCGCATTTCCACGAAAGGACCGCCCTGGGGAAGCTCCGCGGGTTCTTTGTACTCGACGCGGACCAGCGCGACGCGCTGATTGTTCTTGAGCACCCGAACCGAACTGACGAATACTTTGTCACCGGCTTCAGTCTGGCCTACAGCGCGCCAGTCTCCTGCGGCCAGGACAACCAGGCTGACCACCAGCACCGGTGCGAGCACAATGGCGGCGAGTACGATAAGGGCTTTCTTCAAGGCTTAGCTTTCCCAGGCACAAATTGCACGAGCCACTCTCTTCGAAAAAGCTGATTCTGTCAACCTTGCGTGGTCACAAATGTCGTGGTCGGAATAGGCGCTCGTGCTATGGTGGTTGGGCCGTGACCGTCCGTTCAGATCAGTGATTCTTATGCAAATGCTTCATTCCACGACCTTTATCTCCAGAGTGGGACCGCTCTTTCTAGCCGCTTCCGAGCGGGGCTTGGTGGCTCTGGAGTTCGATGCGCGCCTTCCCGGGCAGCAGACGATTCGTCCGAATCCACGCGATCTGCGCGCGGAGATAAAAGGCGTGCGGTTCGAGGAATCGGAAGCCGCGATGCAGCTGTATGTTCGCGAATTGGACGAGTACTTCGCCGGCAATAGACGCGAGTTCACTTTCGCGCTCGATCTCCGGGGTACGGAATTTCAGCGCGCATGCTGGCGAGCGCTAGTAGCGATTCCCTATGGCGAGACGCGTTCGTATGCCGACATCGCCCGCGCGGTGGGCAAGCCTCAGGCATTTCGCGCGGTGGGAATGGCGAACAATCGGAATCCTGTCGCGATCGTTGTTCCCTGTCATCGCGTGATCGCTTCGGACGGAACGCTCTGCGGCTATGGCGGCGGCCTCCATATCAAGAGGAAGCTGCTGGAACTGGAAGGCGCCTTGACCGGGACGCTCGCCGCGTAGAAAAATTGCCGATTTCTGATCGTGGCCTGAAAGGCGAACGACCATAACGTTCCAGCTGGGATCAGTAAGTCCTAGCGCAGGTGTGTGCTGAGGATGTAGAAGACGCTGAAGCAAAGGGTGGCCAGGGTGCCCGCAGCCAGGACAGGCTTATAGGAGCGTCTCCGCTTGGGTGGATTCCAGTTCACGATCGCGGCTCTGAACTCTTCGATCCACTCTTCTTCCTGAATATTCCGATAGAGCCCGGACTGAAATGCGGTCAGCAGAGTGCGCTTGTCATTCTCCTTCAGCTCCACGAAGTGGAACGGCTGATGAGTTCCCGAAATTGGAGACAGCATTTCCGCGGTCGCAAACACCAGTCCCTTGTGCGTCCGGAACATCAACGTACCCACAGAACCCTGATCCAACACCTTGGACAGCGACAGCACACCGCCGGTTCGAGAAACAATCTGAAGTTCACATGGCGCGGCGGAAGAATCCTGGAATTCAAACACAGCCGGAGTTGACTCGGCGAGTCGGAATCGCGCGGCACGTTTGTTCGCGTACATCTGGTAAGAAGGAGTCATTGGCTGCTTCGAGTATGGCACTGCGCCCACCCAGAACAGGAGATTACTGAAGTCATTGAGTCCGAACAGTTACCGGCAGCTTGGCCCGGAGCAGGAGACTGCGGCGTTCAGGAGCCGGACTGAAGTAGGCGAACGGACCGATGGGTGGGCAACGGATTCGGGCTACCGCGACTGGGTTTTGAGTGAAATGGCCTGATAGCGCCAGTTGACCTGCCCTATTTCGCTTTTACGTATTCCCAGAAGAAGAACGCGAATAGAAGTATCGTTCCCCAGTAAACGATTCGGATCAGCCACTTTTCGTTGGCGTTGCGAGGTTCGTAGTCCAGTCCGTACATGGCGTATATAGTAGCCGAAGACCTGCCTGATCGGGGTCAACAAGTGAAATGTCCTGATTACAACAGCTACGTCATACAATGGTAATCCTATGCGTGCGTTCAGCGTTTCCTTAAATCGCAAAAAGCTTTGTTTGGCGGGGGTCGGTGAGCGCGGAGTCCTATCCGCAGTCGTTAATTGGGTGGCGGGTGATCTCGGCGGCGCAGATTTGTTTATGCACGTGGGGGGCCTCGCCAACGAAGAGCACATTGACTGGGTCAAACAGAAGCGCCTGCAAGTCGGAGATGAGATTCGCGTCAAGGTAGTCGAAGCAAGATCAGTTGACAAACCTGTTAGGAAACGGCGAATTCATCCAGCAGAAACGCTCAAAGCGAAGAAGCGATACGTCCGCATGATGGCGAAAGAGCTTGGCTGGAAATTGAGGCACGGTCCGAAAAAATCCTGACGTGGTCCCGGTCTCTGTTGAAACCTCCCCATAGCGCTCATTGACCAGCGGTCAAAACGTGTAATCGCCTGATTTCGACAGTTGGGCATGGACTCAGCCATTAGCTCCCGGCTTACCCCGGGGATGTTTGACCGCCAGTACGTCCCTCACGCGCTGCAGGGCAACGTGGATGCGAACGGGAA
>QIAK01000439.1 GCA_003225515.1 Acidobacteriota bacterium
CTACCAGCCTCTTGAGTGGAGTGCAATCACGATGTACGTGAATCCACAGGACCACACGATGGCGACACTTTATGGCAACGAAACGGCGATCAGGAGTTTGAACCTGCGAGGCGCTGATGCCATGACGGCACCCTCATATGCCTCCGGAGCCGTCCTAGCACTCGTCACTTGGGCTCAGCGAGACGATCCGCATTGGTTTGGCGCAAGGATTCCCAGCACACCGCAAACAATTGAATTCGTGCAGGTCCAGTCCAAGGGCGGCAGGAACAGTTACCGTCGTTTCGCCGGGGTAGAGCTAGCCCCATCCTCCACAGAGACCGCCACAGAGGCAGCTAGAGCGAAATTTATCCTCGGGCTTGCACCGGTGAGACTGCCATAACTATGACTCTCTATGCTGACCGCATCGGGCTTCGCAAGTGCCTTGGGTCGCGGAGGTTTTGATTCGGGCCCACACGCGCTCAGCTATGGAGCAGTGGCAATACACTTTTCGATGCCGGTCGCAAGAAACAAAATGACGATGGGGACATTCGCCGGGACTCACTCTGGAAATATCACGTCGATCACTTTGCGATCGTTCTTGCGGGGGGATGTGGCTGCTACCGGCGCAAAGTGGCTGCCAGCAACGCTGATCCTCGCATCGATTGCTGCGGTTGCGTATGCCGACTTCATTGTCTCTACTGTTTCGTTAGGATACCTCTATATTTTGCCTCTCGGCATATGCGCCATGTTTCTGCGCACCCGGATCAGTTACGCGCTGATCGTGGTCTGCGTCTTTCTGCACGACTTTTTTGGCCCTCCTTATACGAGCCTCGAGGCACGCGTTGCACACAATTTCACCGCGGTAATCGGGTTCACCTTTGTCGTCTATATCATCCAGAGATACTCGAAACAGAGAGAACAGCTTGATAGGACGGTGCGCCAACAGCGCGATCAACTTCTGCAGGACGTTGAATTGGCCGCCCAAGTTCAGAGAATGTTTCTTCCTAGCCATAGGCCCGCCATCGCGGGGCTGGAAATCGCCGGGATGATGCAACCTGCGCGAGGTGTAAGCGGTGATTACTTCGACTATATGCCGGTCAACGACCACACCCTTCAGTTGGTGATTGCCGATGTCGCCGGCAAGGGTGTTCCTGCTGCCCTTCTTATGGCTGCAACCGCGGCTGCCGTGCAGCTGGAAACAAGGGAG
>QIAK01000309.1:0-2877 GCA_003225515.1 Acidobacteriota bacterium
CGGCAACGCTTTCGCCGGTCTTCAGTTCTTTCGGAGTTCTCTCGGCCGTGACCGTGATGCGCCGATTTTCGCCGCGCTGCTCGATCCTCGTGACCCGCCCGATTTCTTCCACAATGCCGGTAAACATGATGGCCTCCAGGGAACGAAACATTCTAAATCAAGGATTGGGGGTCAGCGGTTAGGGTTTAGAGGTCAGTGGGCAGCTTTTTAGCTCGCGATAGTGGATCAGTTTGAATTCCTTATCGATTTTCTTACTTGTATGAGTCATCCCGAGGCCCGCGTTTTTCAGCGGGCGGAGGGATCTCGCGCGCAGACAATGTTGTTCAGAATTTAAACTGACCCACTACCCACCGGCCAAGGGCAGTATTTAGCGGGCAGTTTCTCGGATGCCAATTGCCAAGTGCTAATTGCCAATTGCCAACTGCTGATTTCTGCGGACAGCCCTCTTCACTCCGCGTAAGGATCGCGCAGGTATCCCTCCACCGCGAAGTCTTCTCCGAAGCGGTGCAGGTGTAGACGTTTGACCTGTGCAGCCTGGCTCATGTGATGGAATCCCGCTCCCGACGCAAACGGAATCGATCCTGTACCCGCGAGAATCTTGGGAGCGTAATACAGGAAGACTTTGTCGACCACTCCGTCCGCAAGCGCGGCCCAGTTCACGGTTGCGCCGCCTTCAATCATCACGGAGGTGATTTCCATTTCTCCGAGGCGCTTCAGAATAGTGGGCAGGTCTGGACGTCCGTCAGGCACAACCGCAGGAACGTTCTCGATGCGGATTCCCATCTGCTCAAGTTGTTCTTTCTTTTGCGCATCTGCCGAAGAGCAGAAAACCAGCACATCGTTCTTTCGTTCTGCGGCTGCGTTTTTCACCAGCCGGGAATCCAGCGGCAGGCGAAGGCGCGAGTCGAGAATCACGCGCAGCAGAGGACGCCTGCGCCGACGGCCGCTACGGTCCGTGAGTAGCGGATTATCGGAAAGAATCGTTCCAGCGCCGACCAGCAGCGCGTCATTCTGATGCCGCAGTTCCTGCACGTGAGCCCGGGCAACTTCACTAGTCACCCATCCTCCGGGGGGAATTCCTTCGGTGCGGTTTAATTCCTCGACCGGCGGTGGGGCGATTTTTCCGTCGAGCGTCATGGCGGCTTTCAAAGTAACGAATGGCGTGGCGTGCCGGATGTAGCGCGCGAACGCCTCGTTCAAGCGGCGAGCCTCTGCCTCCAGTCGTCCGACCTCGACATGAATCGCGGCTGCACGAAGCTTCTCGAATCCAGCGCCGCTCACCTTTGGATTGGGATCGGGCATGCAAGCGACTACGCGGTGGATTCCGGCGGCAATCAGCGCGTCGGTACACGGCGATGTGCGGCCGTAGTGGGAATGCGGTTCAAGGTTGATGTAGAGTGTCGCGCCGCGGGCCTGCTTTCCGGCCGCTTCGAGGGCGAGAACCTCAGCATGCTTCACGCCGGCGTAGGTATAAGTTCCGGTGCCAATCACCTTGCCGTGAGCGTCCGCAATTACCGCGCCCACATGGGGATTCGGCGACGCCAGTCCAAGGCCTTGGCGCGCCAGTTCGAGGGCATGCTGAAGATGCTGTTCGTCGGCGGAGTGAGCGGGCATTCAAGATGAAATCGAAAATGTGCGAGGCAACCTGGGTGCGAACCGAAACGCTAACTGCCGTCGCGTCCTCTTCGTGATGGAAAGCTCGCGTATGAATCTTCCTCGATTTCTGCGACGGCAGCGCCGCTGCGGCCTTTCGGTCCGTGGCGCAGAGGGGCCATTGCGTAAGCGTAGGGATCTCCTGGCGGCGAAGTCAGCTTCTTGCCGAGAAGGCGTTTTAAAAAATCGAGGACAATTCGGAATCGCGATGGTTTCGCATCAGCATCCTGCATAAGCAACCCCTATTCAAACAGGGAATCCACAAATTCTTTGGGATCGAACGGCAGCAGATCGCCCGCCTTTTCTCCGACTCCAACGTAGCGCACAGGCAATCCCAGTTCGCGGGAGATCGCAACCACCACCCCGCCCTTTGCCGTGCCATCCAGTTTGGTCAGGACGATCCCGGTAACTCCTGCAGACTCGGTGAACATGCGCGCCTGCTGCAAACCATTTTGACCGGTAGTTGCGTCCATCACAAGCAGAGTTTCGTGAGGAGCTCCGGGAATAATGCGTTGCGCGGTCCGCCGCATTTTTTCGAGTTCCGACATCAGACTGGTCTTGGTGTGAAGCCGGCCGGCGGTATCGACCACCACGTAGTCACTTTTGCGGGCCACCGCCGATTGCAGCGCGTCGAATAACACGGCCGAGGGATCGCCGCCGGGCTTGGTTTTGATCACTTCGGTGCCGGTGCGCTGTCCCCAGATTTCGAGTTGATCGATGGCGGCTGCGCGGAATGTGTCGGCGGCGCAGAGCAACACGTTTTTGCCTTGCGAACGGAAAACCTGCGACAGCTTGCCAATCGTGGTGGTCTTGCCGGTTCCGTTCACCCCGACGACGAGAATTACCTCCGGCCCATCGACCCGGCTGACGGGACGAGTATTGGCGGCATTCAGAATCGCAAGCAGTTCTTCTTTGAGCAGACGCTTGAGTTCCGACACATCCCTGATCTGCTTCCGGTCAGCTTTGTCGCGAAGTTTGCCGAGGACTTCCTGAGTGGTGGTGCTGCCCAGATCGGCGCTGATGAGAATGGCCTCGAGATCATCGAGCGTGCCGGCATCGATCTCCTTACCGAAAGAGACGACATCTTCCAGGCGCTCCGCCAGATTTTCGCGGGTGCGCGTGACTGCTTCCTTCATACGGTCGAGGAAGCCGGTCTTTTTTTCTTCCGTAAGGCTGCCGAATAGGGTCTGAATCATAACCGCGCCAATGATTAATTATACGGTG
>QIAK01000309.1:2909-4185 GCA_003225515.1 Acidobacteriota bacterium
AGCTTACCCCGGGATCAGTCACTTAGCGAATCGTTGGTGGTTCCTGAGGAATCCAAACCTGAGCCGTTGTCGCCGGATCCTGCGCATCCAGACTTCGAGGCCTTTTTCTAACGAAAAGAGCCTCGGGACTCGTGCCCGTGCGAAGATAGAGTGCCAGAGCCGCTTCGAGTCCATGCAAACTTCGACGCTTCGCAGAATTTTCAAAGCATTTCAGTATCGCGACTTCCGCCTCATGTGGATTGGCGCCTGCGCCTCCAGCATAGGCACGTGGATGCAGATCGTGGCGCAGAACTGGCTCATTTACCGGATGAGCCACTCCGCTTTTCTGCTCGGCCTCGATCAGTTTCTCGCCGGTCTTCCAATCTTTCTGTTGTCGCCAATCGGCGGAGTGATTGCCGACCGCAAAGAGAGGCGAAAGATCCTGATGGTCTCGCAGTACATTCAGATGGCGAGCGCCGGTTTTCTAACCATCCTGCTGATCAAGGGTCTCAGTCACGTGTGGCCAATTCTTTGCCTCTCGTTTGTCTCGGGCGTAGCCCAGTCATTCGGAGGCCCCGCTTACTCCGCGCTGATTCCTACGCTCGTCGATCCTGAAGACATGCCGAACGCGATTGCCCTCAACTCCATTCAGTTCAACCTGGCCGTAACCGTAGGTCCTGCGCTGGCCGGCTTAACCCTCGCCAGGCTGGGCGAGAAGTGGTGTTTCGGACTCAACGCGCTCTCGTTTGTCGCTCCCATCATTTCGCTCGCGATGATCTCGGCGCGATTCCTGCCAACGGTCACCAAAGAGACGATGTACGGCAGCCTGAAACAGGGCATTCGCTTTCTGTGGCACCACGGATCGATGGTGGGGCTGATCGTGCTGGCATTCCTGATGACTTTTCTGAGCATGCCGATGCGAACCTACATTCCCGTTTTCGTGAAAGACATTTTCCATCGTGGGCCGGAGACCTACGGCACTTTGCTGTCGCTGATGGGCGTGGGATCGATCTTCGGATCGCTGGCGGTCGCCGGCCTGGGCAACATTTCTAAAAAAGGCCGCTTCGCACTCGCCATGATGATTTTCCTGGGCGCTGGCATCGCGGGCTTCTCGGTCTCGAAATTCCTGCCCCTTTCATACGCGATGCTGGTCCTGGTCGGCGCTTCGATGATGGCTGTATTTGCCACGGTGACTTCGCTGGTGCAATTGATCACGACCAACGAAATGCGGGGACGCGTGATGAGCGTCTACAACTGGGCCTTCCGCGGCGGAATGCCGATGGGAAATTTGCTCTCG
>QIAK01000310.1 GCA_003225515.1 Acidobacteriota bacterium
ATAATTTTTGAACACCACCCGTCTAGCGAGGAACAGGGAATTATCTGCATGCCTGAGGCCGGCACCCAATTGACGCGCCAGAATCTGGAACTGACGATCTTTCACGACGTGGCTAAGGCGCTGACGTCGTCGTTAGACCTCGATTCCATTCTGCAAACCATTATGGAAAAGATGGCGGAATATTTCCGCCCGGATACGTGGTCTCTTCTAATGGTGGATGAGGCGCACGACGAACTTTATTTTGCGATTGCGGTCGGGGACAAGGCCGAAGCGCTGAAAAACGTGCGGCTCAAACTGGGCGAGGGCATTGCCGGTTGGGTGGCAAAGCACGGGGAAGCGCGCGTGGTGCCGGATGTGAGTGCGGATCCATTCTTTGCGAGCCGGGTGGATGACGCCACGAAATGGGAAACACGGTCGGTGATCTGCGTGCCGTTGCGCTCGAAGTTGCGGGTGCTGGGCGTGATCCAGTTGGTGAACGTCGACATGGAGCGGTTCAAGGACGCGGAACTGTTCTTTCTACAGTCTCTGTGCGATTACGCGGCGATCGCAATCGAGAACGCGCGCTGGGTGGAGAAGATTCAGGAACTCACCATTACCGACGACTGCACCGGGCTCTATAACGCGCGGCATCTTTATAAGACATTGGAGACTGAGGTTTACCGCTCGTCGCGATTTGGTTACGAGTTCAGCATTCTGTTTATCGATCTCGATCACTTCAAGTCGGTGAACGATACGCACGGGCACTTGATTGGGAGCAAACTTCTGGCGGAGATCGGGTATCTGGTGAAGGCGCAGCTTCGCTTGATCGATTTTGCGTTTCGATACGGTGGCGATGAATTTGTGGTGCTGCTGCCGCAGACTGGGAAAGACCAGGCGCTGGTGGTGGCGCGGCGCTTGCGCGATGCTTTGCGAGCCAGCAGTTTCTGCCGCGAAGAAGGACTGAATCTGAACGTTCGGGCGTCGATCGGCCTGGCGACTTATCCGCATGATGCGCGTACGGCGCATGACGTGATCCGACAGGCGGACGGAATGATGTACGTGGTGAAGAACTCGACGCGCGACAATATTGGGATTGCTCAGCGCGGGATGTTGAAGGAATAGTTTTTGCGGGTTGACTACCGGTCGGGCGATGGCGTTAGAACACAAGGTCCCTCCGCTGCGCCGTCGCTGGCGCTCCGGCTCCGGTCGGGATGACAGGGTGTTTTTTGGGGCATCGCCGCTCCGCGGCTGTTTTTGGATATAACTCTCAAATCTGCAATCTGAACTCTGCAATCTCAACATCTGAAATCTGAATCTAAAATCTGCAATCTGAAATCTTTTCTAATGTTTCTTTAATCCTTCTTGTCTGATTTATCTGGCTGGGTTTGGGCCTTTACGTCTGGCTTCCAGGGGTTGGCGTTCGCGGGGGCTTTTGCGTTGATGCCGAAATCCCAGATGTAGAGGTTCATGCTCTCTTTGCCGAGGATTGGATCCTGGCTACCCATCTCGACGATGGCATATTCTCCGGGCGGCAGGCTTTCCGTGGGAGTCAGTTTGAGCCAGCCTCCGCCGATGCGGGTGACCGTGGTTTTGACGGCGTGCTGCTCCTGCTTGATCTTGCCGGTGACCTGGCGTTTCACGTCTCCGAGAATTCGCTTGTTGCCTTTCACTTCGGTGCGGAGGATGCGGAAGCGATCAAATGGAACGGTGGCTTGCTCGGGTTGCTGCGGCTGCTGCGGACCTTTGGCGGTCTGATTGGCATCTTTGGCCGGAATTGGCTGGTCGGGAGTTGCGTCAATATTGATGTAGAGCGAAGGGACATCGACGTGAGACTGCACCGCCGCGTGGGCGCCCTCAAGTTCGATGGTCTGCTTCAGTCCGGCGACTGGGTTTAGGGCGCCACGGAAGATGTTGGCTTTGGTGTTGCGGTTGACGTCGCCGGCGGTCTGCTGAAGTTCGACGATCTGCGGCTCGCCTTGAAAACTGTCGAGCAGGAATACGCCTGAGGGTTCAGGCAAGCGCAGGCCGGGTGCGACCTGGGGGAGTTGAGCTTGCTCGCGCTCGCTCTCCTGCTCGAGCTCTTTGTCGAGTTGCACGGCTTCGGGGACGGAGGATCCGGCTTCGCGTTCTTTCTCGTACTTATTCGTGGCGGGCCAATCGACTAGGGAAGAAGGGAGTTCCTCCCAGTCGTCGCGCTCGGCGCTCATGTAGCGTACGCGATCGCCCTTAACTTCGTACTTTGTGGCGAGTTGATAAGAGCCGTCTTTGAGGATGAGGCGATGGGCGAGCTGCTG
>QIAK01000407.1 GCA_003225515.1 Acidobacteriota bacterium
AGATTGTCTTTTTTAGACTCAGGGGCGGCGGCCAGCTTTCGCGTGAGCTGCGCCACATTGTCCTGATCGTCCTTGAGCACCTGCTCGGCCTTGTTCTTGCGCTCCAAGAGCTGCTTAGCTTCGGGCGAGAGCGGCGGCGGATTTTCTTCCGCGGTGCGCAGAGCGTCAAAAAAAGCGAGGTCAACTTCGTGGTCTCCAACTTTTAGCGCGTCATGCGCCAGGGTCTGCTCGTCCGGAGTGGAAGCCATGGCGGCCATTCGCCGCGCAGTGAGCAAAGGACGCTGATCCACCAGCGGACGCTGTGCCGCAGGCCCTTTTTGACCGGCAGTTTTCTTCGCCGGACTAGCGGATGCATCTTCGTTCGGCGACGGCAACTCGCGCGTCCAAAACATCCCGATGATGGCTGCGGCCACCAGCAAGACTAGAACGATCGCGATAATACATTGCCGGACTTTCATGGTGAGATCACTTTAACAAGAAAAACCGCCTTCGCGCGACGGTCATAGGTTCTAATCATGATGACGCCACACACGTTCGTAACCTGCTCTGCCCGAATGTTGGCTCGTAGAATCTGAGTCGAATGATCGAACTGCTGCAATCGATTCTCGAAGCACCATGGAAGCCGGTTTCCCGCCCGGCGCTGGTGGCTTGGCTGATTTTCTACGTTTGGTTCGCGGCGTACGCCTTCTCCGCGCATGGTGGATTTCTGTTCATAGATAGCGCCAACCTTGTGGTTCACGAAGGCGGACACAATCTTTTTGGTTGGTTCGGTCCGACGCTGGGACTGTGGGGAGGCACGCTGTTGCAGTGGCTGGTTCCATTTCTGCTGGCGATATATTTCTTCAAAGAGCGTCAGACCACCGGTTTTGTCTTCTGCTCGTTTTTCTTCTTCGAGAACTGGCTCTACACAGCGACTTACATGGCCGACGCGCGCGCCCAGGTGCTGCCGCTGGTTACGACCGGCGATCCTGATTTCGTGGAGCACGACTTCTTCCGCATCTTCTCGAATCTCGGCGTACTGAACCACGACACGCAAATCGCCGGCGTAGTGAGACTTCTTGGCTGGTGCGGAATGATCGCGTGTGTGATCTGGCTGGCCTCAAGGCTGAGGGCAAAAGACGAAAGTCGGAGCGTCCCAATTACTTTCCCGATGCCTTCCGTGTCCCTCATCCAACGCTACCCTGGGAAGCTGCGTACAACTGCATCCGCCATGCCCGGTCAAAACATTCCCGGCGAAGTAAAATAGCACCTCCTAACGGAGGGCACTATGAAATCGCTGCTGCCGATTATTGTCGTCGCATTTCTGGTTGCAATCATTGCTCTGCCGGTCCCACACCGCACGCTCGCTGCTTCGGCTAAGGCAACGCCTGACACGTTGAAACGACTCGAAGGTGAATTCATGAAAGCCGCGATGGAAAGAGGCTCGCAAGGATACATGTCCTACTACGGCGATGACTCCGTAGAGCTCCCGAACGGGCACGTTCTTATTCAAGGCAAGACAGAGATCGCCAAGACCATGGGATTTCTCGACGACAAGAACAATCGCCTCACGTGGACTCCGGTCGGTGCAGACATCTCCGGCGATCTGGGCTATACCTACGGCACTTACGAGTTCCACGCCAAGGATAAGGAAGGCAAGCCGGTGATTGATTATGGCAAGTACACCAGCATCTGGAAGCGGCAGCGAGACGGAAGCTGGAAAGTAGTCCTCGACATGGGAAACGCCAGCCCAGAACCGAAGTAGCTGTTTTTCTCCGCGGAGAACGCAGAGAAGTGCAATCAAAAGAGACTATTTCCGGAAGTGACTCTTGATCGCTTCGGCCTGCGTGCGCGTTACCACCGCCGATAGGGCAGCTGTGTCGGCCTGTTTGACGGACTGGAGGCTGCCAAAATGCTCCAGCAGTCGGCGTGTAGTGCTCTCCCCGACGCCCGGAATTTCCAGCAGTTCGGTGGAGCGGTCGCGCATCTGCCGGCGCTTGCGATGAAAAGTCACCGCGAATCTGTGGGCCTCGTCACGAATCATCTGGATCAGGTGCAAGACGGGCGAATGATGGTCGAGCGCAATCGGATCTTTCTCCTGTCCGTACACGTATAAAATTTCCTCGCGCTTGGCGATCGCAGCCAGTGGCTGGTTGATGACCTCCAGCGCCTCCAGAGCTTCGGCGGCGGCGTGCAGTTGCCCGAGGCCGCCATCGATCAACACCAGGCTGGGCATCGGCTTATTGTCGTCCTGCAGGCGCTTGTAGCGCCGTGAAACCACTTCGCGCATGGAAGCGAAATCGTCCACGCCAGTGACGCTGCGGATGATGAACTTGCGGTAGTCCGATTTCTTCATCTTGCCGTCTTCCCACACCACCATCGAGGCAACCGTCTCCGCGCCCTGAATGTGAGAGATGTCGAAGCACTCAATACGCTTGGGCAGATCGGGCAGGCTGATGGCTTCCTGCAGTTCTTCCTGAATCTTGCGGGCGTTCGGCTTGAGCACGCGAAAACGCTGGTCATAGGACTGCTTCGCGTTATTTCCCGCTAGATCGATCAGCGAGCGCTTGTCGCCGCGTTGCGGAACGAAAATATGTACGCGCGCTGCGCGGGAGTTTTCGCCGGCGTGCTGCTCACTGAGTAAATCCTCCAGAGCTTCGCGATCTTCGAAATCAACCGGCACGTAAAGATTGCGCGGGACGTAGGGCTGCCCGATGTAGACCTGCTTTAGCAGGGCAGAGAAGAACTCGCCGGGATGGAATGAGGGTTCGGATAGCCCCTGCTCATGAGAGGAGAGGATTCCTCCGTCCGGGGCGAAAGCAACCCGGCTGGTTTCGCTCGAAGTGTCAGCTGATCCACCAGCCAGGAGCACTGGCGAGCATTGCTTGCCTGGACCGACGAAGGCGTCCGCCACTACATGGTCCGTTACACCGTCCGTTGTCTCCACAACCTCTGGGTTGGTACCGAATTCTGGCAGGTCCTCCCAGAAGAATTCGCGACGATCGACCATTTTGCCGCCGCGCATGTGGAAAAGGTTGACGGCCAGCATGCCGTTTTCGAAGTGATAGCCGAACACGTCGGCATCGTCCCCTTCGGCAGCCGCCATCCGCTGCCGCTCTTGCAGTTGTTCAACCGTGGAAATCAAATCGCGATATCTGGCGGCGCGCTCGTACTCCTGCTCGCCGGCAGCCTGCTCCATTCGCGAGTGCAGCGATCGCGCCAAATCTGTGGGCCGCCCCTCCAGAAAAAGTTTCACATCCCGGACCGCCTCCTGATAAGCCTCCGGCGTAGTCAACTCCTGCACGCACGGGCCAAGGCAGCGCTTGATGTAGTACTGCAGACAGGGGCGCGTGTGAAAACGCGTGAGATCGACCTTGCAGGATGGAATCAGGAAGTTCCGGTGGATCAGGTCCACAATGCGGTAGGCGAGATTGCCCGGGAAGTAGGGACCGAAATAAAGGCTGCCGTCCTTGCGCAAACGGCGCGTGACGTAGACGCGCGGCCAGCGCTCGCCCATCGTTAGTTTCACATACGGATAGGTCTTATCGTCCCGCAGCAGAATGTTGAAGCGGGGCTTGCGTTGCTTGATTAGATTATTTTCGAGCGCGAGCGCCTCTTTGTTGTTCGCGACCACGATGTAATCGACGTCGACGGCCTCACGAATCAGGGTTCCGGTCTTGGCGTCTTCCCACCGTGCTTCATGAAAGTAGCTGGCCACGCGGCTGCGCAGGTTCTTCGCCTTGCCGACGTAGATCACCTCGCCCTCTGCGTTCTTGTACAGATACACCCCGGGCTCAGTAGGAATGGTGCGGATTTTGGCCTGCAGATCCATGGCGCAGAGACTCTATTCTATTGGATGGGGCGTGCCCACTTTATGGTACAAAAAGCATGATGATGCCCATGTGCGCTGTTCGGATTGCCTTCTTGCGAAATGTCCCCATCGTAGTTTTCGTTCTAATTGCTTTCTTGTGTGCCGCCGCTAATTCTGCAGCCGCGCAAATTACGCCAGCCCCGCCAGCCGACCAGTCCTCTCAACCGCAAGTGACGAAGTCACCTGAAGGGAAGCGGGAAGAAGCGGAACGCGCTGCCGCGCGGGCCAAGGCTCACCACTTTGATCGGGTCTTGATCATCGTTCTCGAGAACGTTGATTACGAGGTCGCCAGCAAAGATAAGAGTTTCATTGATCTGGCAGCCGGCGGAGCCAACTTCACTAATTTCCATGCCTTGTTTCATCCTTCCTATCCGAACTACCTGGCGATGGTGGCGGGGACGGATTTCGGCATTCATCGGCGCGCCCGGTATCTCGCGGATAACCAGGTAAACTTTCCGGCGGATGCGGCCCACAGGACGATTGCCGATCGCCTCATCGCCGCCGGCCTCGACTTCAAACAGTACGCGGAGGAGTTGCCGGACCTGCCTTGCCCGTGGAAGTCTTCCACGCTGCATGTGGCGGGGAAAACCGGGAATTATGTGCGGCGCCACGTGCCCTTCCTGAGCTTTCGCGAAGTGCAGGAAAAGTGGTGCGACCGCGTGATTCGGGTTGACTCCAGCAAGTCCGACAACTTTTTCGTGCAGGACGCCAAGAAGGGCTTGGTCGCCTATTCGTTCTACACGCCCAATATGAATCACGACGGACACGACACCAACGCCCGGACCGCAGGGACATGGGTGAAAAAGTTCCTCGACAGTGCATTCACGGAAAAGCTCCGCAAGGGAACGCTGGTGGTTGTGACCTTCGATGAATCGGGAGGCAATGCGGACAACCGCATTTTTACCCTGTTTCTTGGCGATATGGTGAAGCCGGCGAACCAGCAGGATCCGAAGGCGCTCGACAAACGCTACACGCATTACAGCGTGCTGCGCACCATCGAAGACAACTTTGGCCTCGAGCCTTTGACAGCCAACGATCGCGATGCCGCACCGATCACGGACATATGGAAGTAAGTCGACCTAAGATCTGACTGATTCCGGGCGTACCGGCGAACAGCCCCGAATTATCCCCCTGCTGCTGTTCCCCTTGAAGGCATTGAGCTGGCCTTGGAATTTGAGTGCAACTGTATAAATTTTCCATTCCCAATGTGGGTTTGTGCGGCTTACTACCGTCTTGCCCTCCTTCACAGAGCGAGGTTATTTCCCGCAAACCATTGAAAACGTATATACTTAATCGTAACGGCTTGGGCCCGTGAAACTGGCATATGCCGTGCACAAGTAAAGTACGAAGTTTGAAATCGGAATCATTTTCCCAGGCATCGAACTGCAGGATTCCGGCGCGCCCGAGGCGCTGCTGGAGAAAGTAAAAGATTTCAAAAGAGATACCAAGGAGCCTCAACCCTATGAATCGCACTTCGTTAGTAATTTGCCTCGCAGCCAGCATGGTGGCCACCGTCGGCTGCGCCAGCAAGAACTATGTGAAACAGCAGACGACGCCACTGATTAACAAGACCAACGAACTGGACGATCTGACCGCAAAGAACACCAAGGACATTAAAGACGTCGACGCGCGCGCCCAGGCCGGTATTCAGGCCGTGAACGCCAAGACCGTCGAAGTTGAGCAGAAGGCGCAGAGCGCCGGACAGACCGCAACCTCCGCCCAGCAGATGGCGGACGCCGCGAATGGCCGTGTGGGCGTGCTGACCAACACGGTCGCCAATCTCGATAACTATCACGCCGTGGCCGAGACCTCGGTGAAGTTCGGATTCAATAAAGACAACCTGACGCCGAAGGCTCAGGAAGCGCTCGATCAACTGGCGGGCAGCATTGCATCGACCAAGGGCTACATCATCGCGCTGGAAGGCGGAACGGATTCGGTCGGCTCGGCTGATTACAATTATGATCTCAGCCAGCGCCGCGCGAACTCGGTGATCCAGTACCTGGCGACAAAGTACAACGTGCCCGCGCACAAGATCTACGTGATTGGCCTGGGCAAGGACAAGCCGGTCGAGACCAACAAGACCTCGACGGGCCGCGCCGATAACCGCCGCGTGGATGTGCGCCTGATGACGAATACGGTAGGCGAGAGCACGCCAGCATCGACGCCGACCACGGGCAACAATCCGTCATCGATGTAAAACAAGTTTACCCTCCTCCCCGGAGGACTTCGCCAACCAGGCCGCTCAAAGCCTCCCCCTGAGCGGCCTGCTTTTTTGCCTTTTGAAAACCAGATGCATCTCATTCTGCTTCTTTGCTTCGATTCTGTTTTCTCTGCGAACTCCGGTTCTTCTCTGCGATCTCTGCGCTTAAAGCTTTTTTTCCCGGAAGTGATGGGAAGAGGTAGGATTCTGCCATGCCTTCCACTTCCCTCACTCGCCGTACGTTTCTTGCCCTGTCCGCGACCTTGCCATGGGCTCTCAAAAGCGTCGCGGCGTCGAGTTCCATCCCTGTTGGCCTCGAGCTCTACTCGGTCCGTGAGGAGTTGAAGAAAGATCCCGAGGGCACCGTACGCGCGGTCGCCCAAATGGGGTATCAGGCCGTCGAGTTCTACGCTCCCTATTTCGAGTGGACCGACGCGCAGGCCAAGCAGATGCGAAAGCTCATGGATGATCTAGGTATCCATTGCTACTCGACGCACAATGACGAGGATTTTTTCAGCGGGAAGAATTTCGACCGCGCTCGCGACTTGAACCTGATCCTGGGCAGCAAATATGTGGTGCAGGCATGGAGCGATCCCAAACCCGATCTCGAGGAATGGAAGTCTCTGGCGGAGAAATTGAACACTATCGCCGAGAAGCTCGAGTCCAGCGGACTTAAAGTCGGATATCACAACCACGACGCCGAGTGGAGGCTGGTCAATGGTCAGCGTCCCATGGATATCATCGCGAAGAATACGAAGCTCAGCGTGATGCTGCAATTGGACGTCGGAACTTGTCTGGAAGGGGGCGCCGACCCGGTGGCATGGATCCGAGCCAACCCGGGGCGCATTCGGTCCATCCATTGTAAAGACTGGTCACGTGATCCCGCTAAAGGTTACAAGGTGCTGTTCGGGGAGGGTATAGCCGACTGGAAGGGAATCTTCGAGGCGGCTGAGAATGGCGGAGGCGTTGAGTACTACCTGGTCGAACAAGAGGGAAGTCGGTTTCCGGAACTCGAAACCGCGCGCAAATGCTTACAAGCATTTCGTGCAACGCATGGAGGGCGTTAAAATAATATCTATGCGCAGTTGTTTTCTAGCTATTTGCCTGGCATGCAGCGTTGGAGTGTGGGCACAGAACTCCAGTCCCGCGAGTTCTACTATGTCGAAGGAACAGGCGCCGAATTCCGGGGATTCGCAAGCCTCTAAACCCGTGTCCCCGCGTAATCCAAATCTGACGCCGCCGCGCTCCGATCGTGTCAATGCCGATGACCTTGATAACGGACCAGGTCAGAGTTCGAGCAAAGATTCGCCAATCGACCTAAGCCCTCCACCGGACGACGCCAAAGCCCATCCGGAAAGCTCCGACATTTTGATGGATGTGGAGAACGCGCCGGGAAGTGGTGGAGTGAGTGAGTTTCATCCGTGGAATCCTCACAAGGCGGCCAAAGACATCGAGGTGGGCGACTTTTACTTCAAACGCAAGAATTACCGAGCCGCCGCCGATCGCTATCGCGAGGCGCTACTGTACAAAGACAACGACGCGGAAGCCACATTCCAGCTAGCCTTGTGTTTGGAAAAGATGGATCAACCGGACGAAGCTCGCAGGGAATATGAAAGCTATCTAAAAATTCTTCCCCATGGCCCAAGGTCGGAGGAAGCACAGAAAGCGCTCCTGCGATTAAAGGGCACTGCTGCCAATGCAAAGTCCGCTCATTAAGTTGGCGTCGAACGCGACGAATGCAATTATGCTGCCCGCGTCAACTCGCAGGCCGGAATTCGTTCATCTGTGAAGCTTTTTCGCTTTGATTGTTTTCTTCGCCTGGCTCTTAGGTTCGCTCTCTCCGACTCGGCTCTGTTTGCCCTCTCCTAAAATCAGATGGGAAGGCCACTTCGGCCCTGAATGAGCGCGGTTCTTGGTTCGCCTCGCCGAATCGAGAATGCCATCGAACGCATCCAGGCACGCGTGAATGGTCTGGATGCGCAGCGTGTTCTCGAAGCCGCCGCGGATGATGAGCATGGCTGTGCCATGCATCAGCGACCACACCGCCAGCATCAGTCGCGTGTGTTTCCGGGGTGGTCCGCCCAGACGCGCCGCCACGCGCTCCCGCATGAGATTGAACGAGGGCCAGGGTTCATACACCGAAGGCGGTTTGGCGACATCATCGAATAACACTTCGTAGGCGTGGCTGTGATCGAGCGCGAATTCGAGATGAGCCTGGAAGGCCTCGCGCAAGGTGCGAGTTTTGCTGAGTGCGGCGAAGAGTTCGCGGCGGGTTTGCAGGCGAAGGGCTCGAAGGATGTCGTCCCGGTCGCGGTAGCGTTCGTATACGGTGGGTGTCGTAGTGCCAGACGCCTTGGCTACGGCGCGCATGGTGAGTCCTTTTTCACCGCCGCGCGCCCATAGTCGCGAGGCCGCATCGAGAATACGCTGTTCCAGGTCAGGGTCGGGATGCCGGGGCACATTGCCTCCGAATAATTATTTTGACTGTGTATTATTAACGATGTAAACTGTATGGAATAGCTGTTCTGATGGTCTCGCAGAGCGGGTCGCGGCGAAACACAGCAGTCCTCCCAATATGGTTCCCGGACCCGCCTGCGTTAATCCAAAAAGAAATGAGGAGTTGTCGATGGTATCGGGGGTCAAGAAACAGCATGATATTGTGCGGCTGAAAGCCGATGTCGCAGCCGCCAGCGTGGAGTTGTTAAGCGCGCACTGCGCCGTCGACCGCGTCCGTCTGCAGTACTCTCCGCAGGACATAGTTGATTTTAGCGAGCGGCGCGCCCTGCAGCGGGCGATCAACTCCGCCGACGCCGTGCACCGCTTCCTTTCACAAATCGGGGCCCGGATCAACGACGAAGATGGTACAAACCTGTAGACTGAACTCCGCCGCGGCGCTCGCCGCAACGCGGATTATTATTTACTTCTCCACCCGAATAAATTCAGCGCTGGAAGCATTCACCGCTACCGTCAACTTGGCTCCTTCGCGTTGCGAGCCGTAGATGACGTGCCATGTCAACTCGCTGGTGTTGTGGTTCCAGTCGCAGATGTAGATGACCGGCGTGTCAGGTGACTTTTCCAGAATCTTATCGCCACCGTGTTTCTGCGCGATCGCGAAAGCCTGATCGGAATCAATCTTCAGAAAGGCCATGTCGAACACTTGGGTCGACGAGTTGGAAGGACTGTAGCTGTCTTCGATCCCGGGATTCACGCCTCGCGATGGGGAACC
>QIAK01000311.1:0-447 GCA_003225515.1 Acidobacteriota bacterium
CATCGACGTCCCACTGCCCAACACGGTCAGAGTGGCTTTCATCTTCCCTGGGTTCCGGTCGCGGGTCCGGCTTGCGGCCGTGCGAGCGAATTGGTTACCTCAATGTATGCCATACGCAGTTCGTAAAGGCTGTTCTGCAGGAAATTCGTTTCTGTCGGACTGAGATTGCCTTTGGTCTTTTCTGAGATAAGGCTCAAAGTGTCGATGGTCTGTCGCGCTCCGATGATGTCAATCTGAGGTTGCCCGCCCTGTTGCCGCATCAACCCAAGTTGCATCATGGCCGTCATATAGAGCGAGGCCAGAAAGCGCTCAAAGGTGATTTCGAAATCTTTTGCGGAGTGCCCACTCGACTCGACCTGGCTATCCAGATCTTTTGAAGACTGCCGATAGGCGGCCTCCTGAGCTTCCTGTTCCGCGGGAGTCGGCGGTGGCGGCATCTCATGGTCT
>QIAK01000311.1:457-3476 GCA_003225515.1 Acidobacteriota bacterium
GCTTAGGCCCTTTTTCCGACAACGAAGCCTCGGCCGCTGCCGGAGCCGGTTTTGGAGACTCGACTTCCTCAGGTGCGTCCACGCGCAACTCGCCGTCTGAGGTGAACAGGCGCCGGTCGGTCACTTTGAAGCCAGATTGTTCGTGCTTCTTCTCAGCCATAATTCCTCTCTTCAATAAGAGCGTCGATCGCCGGCGCTCTTCGCGATTCGTATCTTCCACTGGCAAACTTTTCAGGCCGGACGCTGCTCCAGCGAATTTTCTTCCTGCGAGAGCACGCTGTCCGAGACCGGTAACTGGATCACAGTCGCCCTCGCGCTGCCAATTGAAACCTCTCGCCCGGGCACACCCACTTCGCGGCGAATATATCCTAGTGCGACGGTCTTATCGCGCCCGCGGATATGCAAAGCAGCAGAACTGGTGATCTCGCCAACGTCCTTATCGCCCGCAACAATCTTGGCTCCGGTGGCAATGGGCGCCGCTCCCTCTGACAGGAATCCCGTGAATTTGCGGTGTACAGCTCCGCGAGAGCGAATACGCTCCACGATCTCCTGCCCGACGTAGCATCCCTTGTTGAAGTTCAAGGCTCGCGCCTGCTCGGTTTCCTGCGGCAGGTCTCGTTCGCGAATGTCCACACCATATCGTGGGATGCCTGACACGATGCGTTGCAACTCCAGCGCGTCGGAGCCCACAGGCGCCGCGCCGGCAGCCCGCAAAGCGTCCCAAAGAGAGCGAACGCGATCTGGCGATACCCAGACCTCGTACGATAGATGATCTAGGTCCTCGCCGCGCTGCAGGCTGCATTCGTTGCCTTGCCACAGCACGGATTGAACCTGCAAAG
This sequence comes from Acidobacteriota bacterium, assembly GCA_003225515.1. GTDB lineage: Bacteria > Acidobacteriota > Terriglobia > Terriglobales > Acidobacteriaceae > Sulfotelmatobacter. The sequence continues at coordinate 1,297 of QIAK01000311.1, forward strand.
GCTGAATGTCGGGAATTTCGAATCCTGCCGCCGCCAGCACGGCCCTTGCCTTCGGCCCTGCGATTCCCAGCGCTGTCAGTTGCTCGCTGAGATTCGAGACCTCAACGTCGTCCATGATGATGTAGTGGTCGAATGTCGCCAGAATTTTCTCAATCTGGCTGCAGTCGGTGTCTACTGCAATGGACTCACCGCGGTTGTATGAATGGAGATCGCCCAGGATGTGCCCCTGCGGGTTCAGCAGAAACGCGTACACGCCCTGGCCCACAGCGAGGTCACGAATATTGTTGGTGACCATCCCGTTCAGCCAGCGTGTGCGATCGCCGCCGGTGAGTGAAATCCTGGCGCGAAATCCGAGATCATAGGCTCCGCAGCCACTACGCAGAGCCGCAAACTCGGCCTCGGAATTGCCGAAATGAGCCGCCGTCGTCGCTCCGCGATACTCGGCGACGCGCGCTGCGCCCAACCCTTCGCCGTGAGCCTGGAGTGCAGTGATTCCCATACCTATAGTTCGATTATAGCGATTGTGTTAACTTTCCTGCCGTGGACTCGAAAAAGGAAACCAGGAAACGTGTGGCGGTCATCCCGGGGGATGGCATTGGCCAGGAAGTGATTCCGCAGGCCGTGCGAGTCATCCAGGCTTCGGGCGCCAATGTGGAATTGACCGGCTTCGATTGGGGAGCGGATCGCTACTTGCGCGATGGCGTCACCGTTCCCGCCGATGGTTTTGCGATGCTCGGCCGCGATTATGACGCTATTCTCGTGGGCGCATTCGGCGATCCTCGGGTCAAAACTAACATCCATGCCAAAGAAATTCTCCTCGGGATGCGCTTCAAGATGGATCTTTATGCCAATGTGCGTCCGATTCGATTGCTCGATGCCGCGCTTTGTCCGCTGAAGGGAATCGAGCCTAAGGACGTTGACTTTGTTGTGCTCCGGGAAAACACCGAGGGCGTCTACACCGATGCCGGTGGCGTCTTCAAGCAAGGTACGGCGGATGAAATCGCTATCCAGGAAGACATCAACACGCGGAAGGGGGTCGAGCGCATCATCCGTTACGCCTTTGAATATTGCGAAAAGCACAGGAAGGCGGATGGCTCGCCGCGCAACAAACTTCTCATGTGCGACAAGTCGAATGCCATGACTCACGCTGGAGGGCTGTGGCAGCGCGTCTTCAAGGAAGTCAGCGGAGAATATCTGAAGATCACAGCGCAACACATGTACGTCGACGCGCTATGCATGCAGATGGTGCGCGATCCGCGGCAGTTCGATGTCATCGTGACCAACAACATGTTCGGCGACATCATTACTGACCTTGCGGCCGGCCTGCAGGGAGGCCTGGGGATGGCCGCGAGCGGAAATATTCATCCGGGTAGAACGTCGATGTTCGAGCCCGTCCACGGCTCCGCACCGCCGATTGCGGGAAAGAATATCGCCAACCCTTTCGGCGCGATTCTGACCGCGGCAATGATGCTCGCCCATCTGGGCATGACGGCGGAAGCGGCGAAGATCGAGGCCGCCGTGCTGGAAGCCGTCCGCCAGAAGAAGACCACGCAGGATATCGGTGGCAAGCTCGGCACAAAAGAAGCCGGTGAGTGGATCGAGGAGCGGGTCTCAAAGTCGGGGGCAAATTGAATGTACGAAATTGATGATGGCAAGACCCACTGTTTCAACCCCGCCTTCCCGCGAGCAGCGCCAATTCGCGCCACTTCCAGTGACAGTCCACATCCACGAAACCAATCTCGCGCAGCCATCCCAGCTGAGTTTCAATATCTAACAGCTTGTTCGACGGATCTTCACTCTCGACTGTAAATCCGATGCGCTCCAAAAAAGTCCTTGTGCAGCCGTGGAGTCGACGAGGCTACGTGTTCCAGATTGCAAAAGACGCCGCCTGTATTCAGCAGATCGTGGATCTCCGCATATAGCGCCCGCTTACGCTCATGCACGAGATGGTGAATTGCAAAGCAGGAGACGACGGCATCGAACTTACCCAAGGCCGGCAGAGGGTCGTCAAGATTGTGAGCGACCAAGCTTATCGAGGATTCGCCGGCAAACCGTTTGCGCGCCGCTTCGAGCATGGTCGGAGAAAAATCGATAGCCACCGCCTGTGTATCTGGATGCTCACGCCCCACCAGCGCCAAGAGTCGGCCGTCTCCGGTGCCAAGGTCGAGGACTCGTTTTGT
>QIAK01000408.1 GCA_003225515.1 Acidobacteriota bacterium
CGACGCGCAGGGAGACGTTGGTCAGCAATTCTTTTTGCAGGCGTTCTCGCAGATTGCGGGAGGTGACGTAGGTGCCTTCTTTGCCCGCGAATGGCGACGTGTTCACGGTGAACAGCATGGCGATCGTTGGCTCATCGATGGCGATGTGCGGCAGCGGGGAAGGGTTCTCCGCGTCGGTGATAGTCTCGCCGATGGTGATGCCTTCGACGCCCGCGACCGCGATGATGTCGCCTAATTCTGTTTCGGTGATGTCGGTACGCTTCAGGCCGGAGAACGAAAACAGTTTCGTAATTTTAGTTTTATGAAGCGTGCCGTCGAGGCGGGCGATACCGACTTCCTCGCCGGTTCGCATGGTGCCATTGAAAACACGCGCGATGGCGAGACGCCCGAGATAGTCGCTATAATCCAGGTTCGCGACCAGGATTTGCAGCGGGCCGGCGGGGTCGCCCTTGGGATGAGGAATCGTGTTGACGATCGCATCGAACAGCGGGCGCAAATCTTCGCCGCCGCCTTTGATATCGGTGGACGCTGTGCCGATCTTGGCGTTGGTGTAGAGCACGGGAAAGTCGATCTGATCTTCCTTGGCGTCGAGATCGATGAACAGGTCGTAGACTTCGTTCAGCACTTCCTGCGGGCGTGCGTCGGAGCGGTCGATCTTATTAATAACGACAATCGGCGGCAACTTGGCTTCCAGCGCCTTGCTCAGAACGTAGCGCGTCTGGGGAAGAGGGCCTTCGCTGGCATCGACCAGGAGCATGACGCCGTCGACCATCTTGAGGGCGCGCTCGACTTCGCCGCCAAAATCGCTGTGGCCGGGGGTGTCAACGATGTTGATCTTGACGTCGTGATAGAAAATCGCGGTGTTCTTGGCGAGAATCGTGATGCCGCGCTCGCGCTCCAGTTCGTTCGAATCCATCACGCGTTCGACGTGATGTTCGTTGGAGCGGAAAGTGCCGCTTTGTTGCAGCATGGCATCAACCAGTGTGGTCTTACCGTGGTCGACGTGCGCGATGATAGCGATGTTGCGAATGCCTGAACTCAAAAAGGATCCTTCCTGAAATAGTGGCTACTACTACTTTACTATGCGCGGGGCGAAACCACTAAGGAACTCGTGAGACTGGTAGTAGCTGAATTTGGGTTCTCCGCGTTTTCTGCCGGTTAAAGTGTTTTGATTTTCGGCAAGAAGCAAGAAACTTTAACGGCAGAGTGCGCAGAGAATCACCGCGGAGTTCGCAGGGAAACCCAAATTGAGCTAGTGCCTGTGAGGATAGTGGGTCAGCTTGAGAAGAAAGTGAGCCAAATTCGCCATTCGTCGCTCCACTACCGGCGCAACTCGAAGCCGTAGTACCAGGTTGGATAGAGACCCTGCTTCTCTAATTCCGGCGCGTTTACAAACTTAGGGCGCTTAAAGACCTCTCGATAGCCGTAATCGGGAAGGATGCGGCCGAAATTTTCGCGGGTACCGTCGGCTTCTGTGGACACTAGGCGCTTGCTGAAATTAGGAACGATGAAGATACGCGAAATTTCTGCCGACCGTATCAGGTCGAGCCACCAGCGGATCGAGGCCAGCGTGCATTCCGAGAAACTATGCACGTTGACAGCAACATCAATTTCCCCCTTGCGGCTGAGCAGTGCCTGCTGAACCTTGTCGAGAGGGAGGACAGGCGTCTTCGCATCGACGCCCCTGAATTTCAAATAGAAGCTGGAAAGAAATGTCGATTCGGGGATGGCATCTGTGCACAGGACTTCCTTCACTCCCGGGAACGCTTGCACAATTCTGTGAGCTAGGCGGCCATATCCCGCGCCAATGTCAAGCAAACGAAGACTGTCCATACCGTCTATTCCGAGGAATTCGCAGATGGCATTTATCTCCAGAACGGAATCGAGGAGATCGCGGCTGATTTTTTTCCCCTCGCAAGAAAAGGACTGGGCTCCGAACCTGCCATCTTCGGTCAGGCGCTCGAAGACAGCTAAGCGATCGGACTTTTTGACGTAATCCGCCGTACGGCAATAAGTCTGCTTCGTGACTGGGCCGCGAGACTGCCAGATGTAGGCGTTATCGGCGCGAAATTGGTGCAGATTAACATTTGATTCGACGAACGATTGCGACCACAGGGAGTGGGCGGAGGCAGGATGCGCTGCGTATCGCCGGCGAAGATCGACAAGTTCCGAATTCCCGACGGTCAGAAATTCCGCTACCTCCTTCGAAAGCGGAGGTACGCCGCTGGCCGTCGCCATTTCTGCGGGAGAGAGCTTGCGCAACCCGTTGCTGCATACGGAGAGGTTCGCGGTCCGCGCCCGCTCTAAAAGCTCACAACTATTTGCAGTTTTTGACCGTTGAGGATGATGAAGATGAAATTGGACGGCGCTGTGCCTGACCCAGCGAAGGTCCGCGCCGGCAGAACGCAAACGAAACCCGAGTTCGGTGTCTTCACCCCAGTAGTCTTCGAAATCTTCGTTGAAGCCGTTCACTTCTACCAGTAGCGACTTGGGGAGTGAAAAGTTGCAGCCAAAGAGCACCGGTTCGGCGCGATGGAGCCAGGCGCGAAGTTTTCGATTTTCGATCAGCAGTCCTTCCTCCAAATGGCCAGCGCGGCCCATCACGGCATCCACGATCAAGCGGGCAGGAAAGTGATCTAGCTTGCCGGCAATGATCTCCTGCGTGGTCAAGCTGCGTGACATCTGTGGACTCAAGTTCACACGACGCCCGCACAGAACGGAACGATCTTCCTGATGCTGCACATGCGCCTGAACGAACCTGGGATGAGGAATACAGTCGGCATCGGCAAAGATGAGGTAAGGAGCAGAGGATGCGAGGATGGCCTGATTCAGGATCTTGCTCTTGCGAAAACCGTTGTCGGGCTGACGCACATATTTTATCGGAAAGGGCGAGCGCTGCAAAAACGAGTCGACGAACGCTTGCGTTTCGGGCCCGGATCCATCGTCAGCTATGACGACTTCGAAATCGGAAAAGGATTGGCGAGAGAATCCGGTCAGCACGAGCTCCAGTTCGCGCACCGCATTGTAAACAGCGATCAGGACTGAGGCTTTGGGCTCCATGTGCTTTGGGATGACTGTTGTTTCTCGACTTGTGGTCGGGTTGTGATCTCGCGACTGAATTCGAGTTTATAACAGCAGGTCCTTGGGAGTTCCGGCGGGGTCGGCATCAGAAGCTGCGGTCCATAGGATGCTTCACCTTCGGAAGCATGTGTCATCTTCTACGAACGCTGGTCAGTTGGCGTCTCGATTGGAGCTCTCCACCAGTTCCATTCCTACATCCGTTCCTAACGCGCTGCGCCTTCGCAGGCTGTACCAAAGAACAATTGTGATCAGTGAGAAGGCAAAGATGATCGTCGATACTGCATTGATCTCTGGCGTGATGCCGCGCCTCAGGCGCCCCCAGATTTCCAGAGGCAGAGTATTGTCGCGACCAATCAGGAAGAAGCTGACGGCGATTTCGTCCATGGATAGGGTGAAGATCAGGAGAGCCGCTCCGATGATGGACAGCTTCAGGTTTGGGACAGTGATCCGCCAGAAAGTTTGCCAATAATTGGCGCCCAGATCGAGCGAGGCTTCTTCCTGCGCACGGTCGAGCTTTTGCAAGCCGGCGAAAACTTCGGTGGTGGCCACCGAGATCAGAGCGGTGCCGTGGCCGAGCATGATGGTTATCAGGCTGAGTTTAGTTCCTGTGATGTTAAACAGCATCAGCAGCGAGAGGCCTGTAATGATTCCGGGAAGGATGAGGGGCAGCAGCACTAATCGCCGGAAAAACGCCTTGCCGGGGAAGTGAGCGCGGTCGAGCGCCAGGGCAGCGGGCACTCCGAAGATTAACGAGATCGCCATCGCAGCGAATGCGACCTGCAAGCTGTTGAGAACCGAGTCCCAGATAGGCCCGTCCGCGAAGAGAATCCGGTACCAGTTGAGCGTGAGGTGATGCGGGGGAAATCCCCCGACGCCCTGGCCATTGAAGGAATAGAGGATGAGGACAGCGATGGGAAGATAGAGAAAAGAGAAAACCGCGATTGCGTGGAGCATGAGCCAGCGGGGGACATTTGCCGGATCGGTGCTCAAGAGAAACTCCATTTCTTCTCCAGGCGCTCCGAGAGGAAGAGCAGGCCGACCACAATCACGAGCATGGCGAGTGAGATTGCGGCTCCAAGGGGCCAATTGTAGGCGGCGCCGAATAAGCTCACAACGATGTTCGAGATCATGATGCCGCTTGGGCCTCCAAGCAATAAGGGGGCGAGGAAATCGCCAAGGCTCAGGACGAAAGCGAATGTCGCTCCAGCAATCACGCCGGGGATCGAGAGCGGAAAGACTACTTTCCAGAACGTTTGCGCAGGAGTCGCGCCCAAGTCATGGGAAGCCTCGACCAGGTTGCGTGGAATGTGCTCCAGTGCTGCATAGATGGGAAGGAAGGTGAAAGGTGTGTAGATGTGCGTCAGGGTCAAGACGACGGCGAATGGGCTATAGAGCAAGAAATCCAGGGGATGCCGAGTCAGGTGTCCATATTGCAGCAGGGTGTTCAACACGCCGTCGGAACCGAGGATCGTTTTCCAGGCATAGGCGCGCACCAGATAACTGACCCAGAGCGGGATGATAACTACTTGATAAAGCAGATCTTTGCGCTTTCCGGCGCAAAACGAAAGGAAATAGGCGAGAGGATATCCGAGCAGTAGAGAAAAAATCATGACCCGCACCGCGATCCCCATTGAGCGGAGCAGCGTCTGCCAATAAACGGTCTTCTGAATTAATTCTTTGTAGTTCTCAAGATTCCACGAGTGCACGATGGCTTGCTCAGGCGAAACCGACCAGAAGCTGTAACAGAACATCAGGAGGTAAGGGAGCAACAGAAATACCGTGACCCACACCAGCGGAGGGACGGTCACGACCGTTTTATAAGCTCGAGAGAACATCAATCTCTTTCTGGTGAATCGCGAATTAGGGCTGCATCGGCCGGGGAGAACTCAAGCTCAACTTCATTGTGGCTGCCGGTGCCGCTAGGGATACGAGCGATGAGAACGAGTCCGTCGGCGCACTCCACTCGGATTAATTCCGTAGCCCCATGAAATGCCTGATTCAGCACGCGGCCGCGCGTGCGCACAATTCCAGTCGCCTTGTCCTTTCCGGCGAGCCGGACATGCTCGGGACGCAAAGAAAAAAGCACGGGGCCATTTGGAAGTGAGGCCGGCCAGGTCAGCGACGCGCAGCGGACTATGCCGGCTTGCGCTTGTCCCTTCAGCAAATTCGTATGGCCGACGAACTGTGCGACGTAAGATGTTGCGGGACGGCTGTAAATTTCGCGTGGGCTGGCGACCTGCTCCAGTTCCCCGGAACGCAGAAGTGCAATGCGATCGGACATGACCATGGCTTCTTCCTGATCATGCGTAACGAAAACAAATGTGATGCCGACCTCGCGTTGCAGGGACTTCAGTTCGACCTGCATCTGGCGGCGGAGATTGGCATCCAGCGCTGAGAGAGGCTCATCGAGCAACAGCAATCGCGGACGGTTCACCAACGCGCGCGCAAGCGCAACCCGCTGTTGCTGGCCTCCACTGATTTTCGACGGCTTCGCTTTGGCGTGGGCGCTCATTTTTACTTTGTCTAGAGCGTCGGAGACGCGCTGAGCGATCTCAGCTGCGGGGCGCCTCGCAATGCGCAGACCGTAGCCGATATTTTCTTCAACTGTGAGGTGAGGGAACAGCGCATAGGACTGGAAGACGGTGTTTACGCGGCGGCGGTAAGGCGGCTGGTGATCGAGTCGCTCTGCGCCCATCCAAAGCTCACCTGAAGTTGCACTCTCGAATCCGGCGATGATGCGTAGAAGCGTGGTTTTTCCCGATCCACTCTCGCCGAGGATTGTAAGAAATTCTCCCTCCGCAATTTCCAGCGAAACATTACGGAGCACCGTGTTGCGGCCAAACGCCTTGGCTACATTGCGGACGCTGAGCAAAGCTGGTCTTGAGGGATCCGGCGGAGCCGATTGGGACTCACTTGCCGGACTCATTGGTGCTGGCATCGAATGGAGTTGCTACTGCGCGGCCTTCACGTCGTTCCAAATTTCAGTATACTTTGCGCGTCGCGGCACATTTTGCCAGAAGTAAAGCCGTTTCTGGTAGTTTTCGACATCGTCGAGGTGAAGCATTTTCACCTCGTCCGGTGTCATGAACTGACCTGCCTGCGGATTCGCCGGAACGTAGTGCGTTTTATCGGTTACAAGTTTTTGGGTTCTGGCTTCGATCATGTACTCCAGAAACTTGTGGGCAAGTTCCTTGTTTTCGCTGCCGGATGTAATCATCAGGTGATCAATCCAGCCCGTGGTGTTCTCTTTGGGAATGGTTTCGCCCACAGGAAAGTTCGCCTTTTTCAGATCCGCGGTATTGAGAGGCCATCCCATCGCGACCACTACTTCGTGGCTTTCAAACAGGTTCGTGAGCTCGCCACCAGTGGACCACATTTTGCGGACATTCGGCTTCAACTCCACCAGCTTCTTCTTGACCGCCTCCAGTTGTTCGTCGCTCAGGTTGTAGAGCCGCGAGGGGTCCGGCTTGTCGTACCCGAGAACCTGCGCGGCCATATAAACCGTCGAGAGATCGTCCCACACCGATACTTTCCCTTTATATTTTGGGTCCCACATCACATTCCAGGAATCCGGAGGCTGCGCGAACACGGTGGTGTCGTAAATGATGGGATCTGGTCCCCACATGAACGGAACTCCGTAGACGTGGCCGTTCGCGCGAACCAGCGGCAGGGAAGCAAGCTGTGGCGAAAGTTGATCGTAACTGGGAATTTTTGCAAGGTCGAGCGGTGCTGCCAATCCTGCGCTGGCGATAGAGGACGCGACATCGCTTGATGGCGAAATCACGTCGTAGTTCCCGGCGCTGCCTCCGTGAAGCTTAGCCATGAGTTCATCACTCGATCCCATGTATGACGCCGTGACTCTGCAATGGTTCTGCTCCTCGAAAGTATGAATGAACGAAGGATCGGCATAGCCTTCCCACACCAGAAGGTTGAGGGTGGGCGCCTTGCTGGAGCAAGACATCACGCACATGATTGCTGTCAGCACAAGAAACAATCGCAAGCTGCTCAACATATGCAAGAGGCGTCGCCGGTTCACTGTTCCTCCTAGAATGTTGGCGGAGTGTTTACCCACAGAAGCAATGTTTCCTTACGGCCGGGATTCTTCCAACGATGCGGTGTTGCGCTCTCAAAATAGAAACTATCGCCAGGTTTAAGGCGGTACTCTTCACCGTCGACTGCGATCTCAAGATCTCCGCGCAAGACGTATATAAATTCTTCGCCCTCGTGGGTATAAGGATCTCCGCTGCCTGCCTCAGGCGCGATGCGAAAAAGGTGAGGCTCCATCACTGTGTTTCCCCAGGCCAGCAGTTCCATGCGCACTCCGACGCCCGCTTCGAGAACTTTGCGTTCTGCGGGACGCACCTGGCGCTGGCTGGCCTCGGAAGCGTCGAAGAAATTCAGAATGTTGGTTTTGTAGAAACGTGCGAGTTTGCGCAGTGTGCCGACCGAGCCGCTCATTTGAGAACGTTCCAGGGCACTTAGAAATCCAACCGAGATGCCAACCGCTTGAGCCACCTGGGCGAGAGAAAAACCTTTCCGCGCGCGCATCTGGCGTAGGTGCGCTCCGATGGCGCCGGCGTTTCCATCCTGCGCGGGACGGACTTTGCCTTCGCGCTTGAGCAGTTGCACGATGGCGGCCGCATTCAGCCCGCGGACTTTACGCAAGAAGCGCGCCCGCTTCAACAGCTTTACATCCTCGGCGGTATAGAGCCGGTACTTACTTTCTGTGCGCCGCGGACGCGCCAAGCCAAGGCTTTCCCACGAACGGATCACCGACGGTGAAACCCCGACTTTGCGGGCCACATCTCCGATTTTCAAGTATCCGTCGGTCATACTCGTTCAGGTCGCAGGCAGATTAGAACTGTTGATCAGAAATCTCAATGGGGAAGACGCGCTTTTTATCCTTGACAGTTTGCATCAGTGTTCTCTAACCTTGCGGGATTATAGCAAGGTTGTGGCTGGAAACAAGCTGTCGTTTTTGAACTGAAAAATCGACTTCTTCCTGAGATTTTGGAGGCTCCATGCTATTGCTGCGAAGCCGCTGGTCCGTAGTTTGCCTTGCCGTTGCGATTTCTCTCTCCCTTCCCAGTCTGCTTTCCGCCCAAGGCACCAGCGGCCGCATCCTCGGCCGCGTGGCTGATCCCAGCGGCGCCACCCTCGCGAATGTGAAGGTCACATTGGTGAACGAAGGTACCAGTGTGAGCCGCGATGCCAAGACCAACGAGAGCGGAGATTACGATTTCGTGGAAGTCCCGGTCGGCACCTACCGCCTGGAATTCGATCTCACCGGCTTCAAGAAGAACGTCCGTCGCGGGGTGAATCTCGACATCAATCAGGTGATCACTCTGAACATGACCATGCAGGTGGGCGCCGCTCAGGAAATCGTGGACGTGACTTCGGAAGCGCCTTTGGTCGAGACGAGCAGCACTCAGCTCGGAGCAGTTGTAGGGGACCGAGCGGTTAGCGAGCTTCCCCTGAATTCTCGCGATACCTACCAGTTCCTCCAATTGCAGCCAGGTGTGATGTCAACCGCTGGTTCCAGCAATTCGATTGTTTACGGGAGCAACAATGCTGGCGCCGTGTCGGTTAACGGCGGTCGCGGACGATCGAATAACTTCAGTGTGAATGGCGGAGATGCCAACGACC
>QIAK01000312.1 GCA_003225515.1 Acidobacteriota bacterium
ACTGCAAACCACACGGGCTGCGGCCATTGATGTCGGTGTATTACGCGCGCAATACGAGCACGCGGTCGCGATTCTCATCGGAAAACCTCCAGCGGAATTCAGCCTGCCTCCGCTGCCTCTCACCGCCCCGCCGCCGCACGTTCCGATCTCCGTGCCCGCGGAACTGTTGGAAAGACGCCCAGACATCGCAGCTGCGGAGAGGCGAGTGGCATCTGCCAATGCCCAGATCGGAGTCGCGAAGTCGGCTTATTACCCAGTAATTAGCTTAGGGGGTTCCGGAGGATTTGAGAGCTCCGCCATCACCACCCTGTTGAATGGGCCCAGCGGCCTGTGGTCAGTCGGTCTGTCGGCCGTTGGAACTGTCTTCGACGTGGGGAGACGCCGAGCCCTGAACGACCAGGCTCGGGCTGCCTATGACTATCAAGTCGCTGCCTATCGAGAAAGCGTGCTGACCGGATTCCAACAAGTTGAAGACAATCTGGCGGCTGTGAGAATTCTGGAAAACGAGGCCAGGGTTCAGGAGGAAGCAGTCGCAGCCGCGCAGCGCTCGCTCGATCTCTCAGTCACTCGTTACAAGGGTGGCGTGACGAGTTACCTCGAGGTGATCACCGCACAAAGTGCTGCCCTCGCGGATGAAGTCACCGCAGTCAATATTTTGGGACGGCGTATGGCGAACACAGTGTTGCTCATTCAAGCCCTGGGCGGTGGATGGGATCGATCGAGTTTGCCGGAGCGACCGGAATGCTGCGGTAAGCTCGCGAACACCTCAGGTTCCAAGTAATGTCTTGGGTGCAAACTGTCCGGATGTCGGCTTGGTATCCCGTATTACAACGGGAGAACTCTTCCAACACTTAGGGCCGAGATCAAGCGGACTCTCCAAGAAGCACACGCTAGCAAAGGCGTGAGCTAAGGTCCGCTGATACGATCGGGCCAGTGTCATCCTAAAAACTACCGCAGAGCTTGTGCCTGGGGAGGGCAACTATGCAAATCGGCATGATCGGTCTTGGCAGGATGGGGGCTAATATGGTCCGGCGACTGATCCGCAAAGGTCACAGTTGCGTGGTGTTCAACCGGTCCCCGCAAGCGGTGAACGAGCTTGTCAAGGAAAAGGCGATTGGCGCAGCGTCAGTTGCGGACGTTGCAAAGAAGCTGGAGAGACCACGAGCGATTTGGCTGATGGTGCCGGCGGCTGTTGTCGACGACACCATCGCCAATCTTGCTCCTCACCTGGAGCCCGGCGACATTCTCATTGACGGCGGCAACTCTTACTACGTAGACGATCTCCGGCGCGCAAAGGAGCTCTCCCCGAAAAAGGTCCATTATGTGGACGTGGGAACCAGCGGAGGAGTTTGGGGTTTGGAGCGTGGTTACTGCATGATGATCGGAGGCGAGGCCGACGTCATCCGGCGGCTCGATCCAATTTTTTCGTCTCTGGCTCCGGGAACGGGCGCTGCTCCGCGAACTGCTGGTCGCGAGAAGATTGACGGTACTGCCGAACACGGCTATTTACACTGTGGCCCGAATGGTGCCGGTCATTTCGTAAAGATGGTTCACAACGGAATCGAATACGGGATCATGGCGGCATATGCCGAGGGCCTCTCTGTCCTGCGCGGCGCGAACGTCGGCAAGGGAACAAACAATGCAGCTGATGCGGAAACCACGCCATTGCGGGATCCAGAGCACTATCAGTACGACATGAATCTGAGAGATATCGCCGAGGTATGGCGCCGGGGAAGCGTGATCGCCTCGTGGCTCCTGGATCTGACAGCCGCGGCCCTGCTGCAGGATCCGAATCTTGCCA
>QIAK01000313.1 GCA_003225515.1 Acidobacteriota bacterium
CGTGCACGGGCTCTCTGAATCTTCCTAGAGGGCTTTTCATCCAAACATTGAATACATCTAATACATCTGCAATGTACGGATGGCAGTGACGACCCAGCAAGGAGTTGATAGATGTTTGAAAGTATTCTCTGCCAAATCACGGAATATGACCCCGACGTTCTTGAGTCTCTAATTGAGCTTGCAGTCGCAATTGCTCGCGAGGGACGCGAGGGAAAACGGGTTGGCACATTATTTATGCTGGGGGATGAGAATGCCGTACTCGCGAGATCAAGATCGTTGATTTTGGACCCATTGTTGGGCCACTCGGAGTCGGCGCGACATATCACCGATCTCAATCTTCGAGGAACCATCAAGGAATTGGCGCAGCTGGATGGTGGGTT
>QIAK01000314.1 GCA_003225515.1 Acidobacteriota bacterium
AAGGAACAGGTTGGCGAGCTGTCCATTCTCACACCACGCTTTCGGCAAGACACCGTTACAGAGTAATGCCGCCGGCCACTGGGAAAGAGCGGGAGTGAATGACGACCCTGCAAGAATTCAGATGTGAAGTCTGTGGGCTGGGACGACGAATCCAGTCCACTGGTTCGTCATCCGGTGGGGAGACTCAGACCTTACCGTCTACCGGTGGAGTTCTGAAACCGCCAATTCGGCGGGCGCTCGTCACTATTGCGGTGAAAGGCACGCCCAGGTTTA
>QIAK01000315.1 GCA_003225515.1 Acidobacteriota bacterium
CCACCAGAACAAAAGGCCTGCCACCAGAAACGACAGGCCCTCCAAAATGTGCATTCCGAAAGAACGAATGCCCAACTGAAACACACCGGGAACATGCCATCCGATCACGGCTACCGTGCCCGCCAGCCAGCACAACACAGGATGCCGAACGTAGCGTTCGAGCCATCGTGACAGCAAACTGCCGAGTGGAGGATACGTCTGCACGAAGAATCTCGGGAGGCCGCACACCATGGTAAACATTGGTGCCCCCGCTAGAATCAGGGGAGCGGCGACCGTCATCAACAGAA
>QIAK01000316.1 GCA_003225515.1 Acidobacteriota bacterium
CCTTGAACGCGGATGGTGGGCGTGCCTGCGCCTTCAATCTTCGCTCCCATTTTGTTGAGCAGGTCGGCAAGATCGGCGACCTCGGGTTCGCGCGCGCAGTTCTGCAGAATAGTCTCGCCTTCGGCGAGGGTCGCGGCCATCAGCAGGTCTTCTGTGCCGGTGACCGTAATTTTGTCGAAAACAATTTCCGCGCCTTTGAGGCGCTCGGCCGTGGCTTCGACGTATCCATGTTCTTGTGTAATCTTCGCGCCAAGGCGTTCAAGTCCTTTGATGTGCAGGTCGATCGGTCGAGCGCCAATCGCGCAGCCGCCGGGAAGCGAGACGCGAGCGTGACCGCAACGCGCGACCAGCGGGCCCAGAACAAGCGTAGAGGCGCGCATCGTCTTGACGAGTTCGTAAGAGGCTTCGGGAGCGGCGAGCGTGGCGCAGTGAATCGTGGTGCGGTGCTGTGCTCGTCCATAGCCGAGCTCGACATCCGCGCCCATGGCGGCGAGCAGGTTGCGCGTGGTCTGGATGTCGCGCACCTGAGGAATGTTTTCCAGAATGACGGGCTGATCAGTGAGCAAGGCGGCGGCCATGCATGGAAGCGCGGCATTCTTCGCGCCGCTGACGCGAACCGTGCCGAGCAGCGGCTCTCCGCCGCGGATGACGAACTTGTCCATGAGTGAATCCTAGAAGCTTCATTCTAGCGGGGAATCGGGAAAGGAGCGGTAATCGGGAGGGTACGAACTTTCGGGGGCGGACACACAAGATCTGAAGGATCACACTTCTATCGCCATAGAACGCGCGAGAAATGAGTATTCACTAGGCTTTCGCTATTGCGATGGCCCGACGGGCGTGGCCTTTTGTTTTTTTCAGCGCGGCAGCGGCTTGGGATCGATTCACTCTGGCGGCCAGCATTACCAGGGCAACCGGAGTTCGATTGCCACTGGCTTTCAGGGCATGGCTCGCCGTGTCGTGATCCGCTCCTGTGGCTTGTTCAAGGATGCGAATGGCGCGCTGAACCAGTTTTTCATTCTTGGTCCAGACATTCACCATGAGATTTCCGTAGACGTATCCCAGACGCGTCATAGCGCCGGTAGAAATCATATTGAGGACCATCTTGTGAGCGGTCCCGGCCTTCATGCGGGATGATCCAGCGAGCACTTCGGCGCCGACAACGGTGACGATGGCGAAATCCGCGGCGCGCTCCAGCGGAGAGTTGCGATTGCAGGTGAGGGCGATGGTGCGGGCGCCGCGGCGGTTGGCGTATTCGACAGCGGCGATGGTGAAGGGAGTACGTCCGCTGCTGGCGATGCCGAGGACGATATCGTGCTTGCAGGGCTTTCGCTTCTTCATTTCCGCGACTGCAAGATTGGTATCGTCTTCGCTGGCTTCGCTCCCGCCATGATGAATTGCACGCTGCGGGGATCGGTATTGAATGTCGGCGGAATCTCGGAGGCGTCGAGTGCGCCGATGCGGCCGCTGGTTCCGGCGCCCACGTAGATGAGGCGTCCGCCCTGGCGGAGTCCCGCGACAACGACGTCGATGGCGCGCGCAACCTGCGGAAGAGCGCGGCTGACCGCTGCGGCCACGGTTGCGTCTTCGTTGTTCATCAGGCGTACGATTTCGAGCGACGACATGCGGTCGAGTTCGGTGGCGGCGGGAAGGACTTGTTCGGTAGGCAGTTGGCGGAGGTCGGATTTTGCGTTACGAGTTAGCGTCTGGCGAGTTCGGGTCAAGTCGTGCGCCTTTCAGGGTTGTGGAGAGAGTTTATTTTAGTACCTGCATCGCGAAGCCGTGCAGTGACGATGTGAACTCGTTGCGGCCAGCGGACTAAGCTTCTTCGTTCAGAGCTTCGACAATGGCATCATGGAATTTGGGCCGAAATTGCCTGATGGCCTGGTGGGCGCAATCGGGCCAGGTGCGGTTGGTCAGGAGTGTGATCGAGAGTTGGCGTTCGGGATCGATCCACAGCGATGTGCCGGTATAGCCGAGGTGGCCGAAGCTGGCAGGGCCGAAGAATCTTCCGGACTGTGAGGGAGTCGAGGGCGTGTCCCAGCCAAGAGTGCGGGTTGTGCCGGGCGGAGCGGACTCTCGCAGAGTGAAGAGCGCAACCGTTTCAGGGCGCAGGATGGGAGCGCCTCCGTGGAGCATGATATGGGCGAAGTGGGCAAGGTCTTCAGCGCTGGAGAACAGGCCGGCATGCCCTGCGACGCCACCGAGAACGTAGGCGTTTTCGTCCTGCACTTCGCCTTGAATTATTTTCTTGCGGAAGGTGCGGTCGTTCGCAGTGGGTGGAATTTCTGCGCGGGTTCCGGCAGGCGGGTTGAACGTGGTGCGTGTCATGGCCAGCGGTCCAAAGACCTCGCGCTGGCAGAAGGCGTCGAGAGACTCCCCGGCCATGCGTTCGAGGGCGGCGCCCAGAATTATGAATCCGATATCGCTGTATTCGGCACGAGTGCCGGGATCGGAGGAGAGGGAAGTGGTGAATGCGGCGCGTAGCAGGTCGTCGCAGGAATGCTCTTTCAGAAATAATTTCTCATACGCAGGAAGGCCGGAGGCATGGGCGAGGAGCATGTGAAAAGTGACATCGCGGCGGCGGGAGTCAGGTTCGCCACCAGCGTCGCTCATGAATTCAGGTACAACGCCGATTATGGGAGCATCCAGTTCGAGCAAGCCGCGTTCGTACAGGAGCATCGCCATGGTCGTCGTGGACACGGGTTTGGTGAGCGAAGCAATGTCGAAGAGAGTTGCGGGCGTGACTTCGAGTTCGTCCTCATAAGTGAAATGGCCAAAAGATTTCAGGGCGGCCAATTTGCCGGCTTGCGTCACCGCAATCGACGCCGAGGGAAAAGCGCGGGCAGAGATTGCATCGCGCAAAACCGAGAACGCTGAAGAGAAAACCGTATCCTGATTTTCGATCGCTTGAACGAGAGTTGGAGGCGGGCTATTCAGGATTTGGACTCTCGTAAGTAATCGTGACCTGTGCGGTTTATAGCAGAGTTGTGCAGGAGGGTAAAGCTCGGCGAACCGGAAAATTTGCTGGAGAGGGTTACAAGGAATTCGCCCTGCCGTGCTCACTGGGGCACTCCCTTACTTCAGTTTGTTGAGCCGTTCTGGCAAGTTGTGTAGAGTCAAGAGATCATCCTCACATGAATTTCAAATCGCCGTTCTCTCATATTGCGCGCGCGCCTTTCGTGATGCTGCTGTTAGCCTGCGCGCCGGCATTCACTCAAGTGAATCATCCCGCAACCTTAGCTCGGTTGAGCGGGGTCGACTCCGTTATTCAGCAGGCGATTTCGGACGGCAATCTTCCCGGCGCCGTGCTGGTAATCGGGCACGATGGAGCGGTGATTTATCGCAAGGCATTTGGCGAGCGGGCATTGGAACCGAAGCGCGAGCCGATGACTCCCGACACCATCTTCGATTTGGCCTCGCTAACCAAGGTGATTGCGACTACGACTTCGGTGATGCAACTGGTCGAACGGGGCAAGGTGCGCATGAACGATCCGGTAGCGAAGTACCTGCCGGAGTTTGCGCAGAATGGCAAAGAGGACATCACGGTGCGGCAATTGCTGACGCACTACTCGGGGCTTGCGCCGGACATCGACTTGACCCCGGCGTTTGATGGGAAAGAGTCGGCGCTCAAGCTGGCTTTTTCGGAGACGCCGGCGCAGACGCCGGGTTCGGGATTCATCTACAGCGACACAAATTTCATCGTGCTGGCCGCACTCGTCGAGCGGGTCTCCGGCGAGACGCTGGATGCCTACACTACCCAGCATATTTTTGCGCCGCTCAAAATGACGCATACACGATTCTCGCCTCCGGCGGCGTGGCTGCCGAAGATTGCGCCCACGGAATATGACGAGCACCAGCATATGCTGCATGGAGTAGTGCATGATCCGAGGGCGCGGCGGATGGGCGGCGTGGCAGGCCATGCAGGACTGTTCTCGAGTGGGGACGATCTGGCGATATTTGCGCAGGCACTGCTGAACGGAGGCGGAGGCATTCTGTCGCCCTTAATGGTGGAGAAGATGACCTCGCCGGAGCAGCCTCCGACGGCTCCCGTGCTGCGCGGCTTTGGGTGGGATATTGATTCTCCGTTCTCGTCCAATCGTGGCGACCTGCTGCCGGTGGGATCATTCGGCCATACCGGGTGGACAGGTACATCGATATGGATCGATCCCACGACGCAGACCTACATTATTTTGCTGACCAATGCGGTGCATCCGCGCGGGAAGGGAAATGTGATTGGCCTGCGTTCCCGGGTCGCGACCGAAGTGGCCGCAGG
>QIAK01000317.1 GCA_003225515.1 Acidobacteriota bacterium
TCAAGCGACTACGCTGAAATGGAGTGTATGCGGACGATCCAAGCAGGGAAGCTTTTGCTGGCCGAACGCACTTTCGGACAGAGAGACAGCGACACAGGAAACCAAGTCGGGCTAGCGTCCCTGAACTTCGCCAATCCTGCGGCGATTAAGGGCGTCACTGCAGACATAGTGGTTCGAGCTATCGAAGAAGTTCCCTGCGCGGCTAATCCTCAATTCGGAGGGCAAATACAGATCAACGAGACGTTTTTCAACGCTGGCAGCGGTAACCCGAGCGATGACGTGGGGGCCCAGCTTTCTTTCACTCACACCGTCACGGATCCGAAGGGGGAGATCTTCGTATGGGGGCAAATCTTCCAAGGAAGCAACTATTTCGGTTTCGTGCCGATCGGCTCCATATCTATCGGAAAGCCGGTCACTGCCACGTTGAGTTGGGACAAGGCCAACCACCAATTTATCGCGGCGGCGACGAACGACATAACTCACGTGAAGATGCAAATTACTCTGCCATACACCTTCTCGGACGGCACTCCGGCAACCAATCCTGCGAAGAATTTTTTAGCGGTCAACTTTCCGGGTAATTGCACAAGCAATGCGACTTGGGGATACACAGAAGCGACATTTGATAACGTTCGGGTTTCCCAATGATTTGCACAGGTAGGCAACGAACAACGAGGAGCGGCTGGCTCAACCTTTCGACGGCATGAAAACTGGGGGTGCCCGGTCGGGAAGGCCCTCGAAGCGCTGTCTTCAGGTACGGGCGTGATTCAGGTGCTGGTGACACTTCAGTAGCCATCGGCGTTTACGAGTGTCCGGGACTTCCATCACGCGAGTCACGGGACCGTCGGTCTCGATTCCAGTGCAGCACTTGGTCTTGATCCGAGTGCGGCACTGACAGTACAAAACTTTTGAACTCAATCAAAAAAGGAGAATTATGAAAAAGCTATGGGTTGTTGCCTGCTCTATCCTGCTGATCGCTTCACTCGTCGCACTTTGCCCGCAGCCAACGGTGCTCGCTCAAAGCGCCGCCACTCCTAATGCCGCGCTCGTCATCGGAGCAAATCAGGTTGCTATGACGAACGCTCAACTTAACCCTAATGAAAACTATCAGGTGATTCGTGCTTTTGTGCGAACCGGCGTTCTCAGTCCCAATTGCTTGGCGACTTTAGGCGAAACGACGTACGTCGCAAACGGCACAATCATCTTTTGCGCGCCGAGGCAGCCAGTGGGCTTGGGCAGGGGCGTTCTGGTTTCGGTATTTTATCCGCAACCTCCGCCCTCCGACCTTTTCCTGAGTATCACCCTGTTTCAGGAAGGCGCCAAGAGTTATGCGTCGCCGGTACTTTGCAATGTAAGCGGCTGCTAATGAATGCCCGGGACTCCGGTTATCCGTGAGTCCCGGGATTCTCAAATTCGTGACGATCGAGGGCAAGGGTCGGAAATCGATGCGCAGGAGAAATCCATGATCACGGCTTTCAAAATCGTAGCCGTCATTCTTTTGCTCGCGGTCTTTTCGATCTCCGCCTCTGCCCAGAGCGGTTGGAATCTGGGAAGCATCGGGCCTTCTAAGGCTGAAGTCGCAGGGGCTGTGGTAGGTCTGGCCGCGATCACCGGTGTCATCCTCTACCTGACCCTGCACAAGCCCTCCATCACTGGTTGCATTCGATTCGTAGACGGTGAAAATACCCTCGTCAATGAGAACGACAAGCTTGACTACTTTCTCGTAGATGCCAAGTTTCCACTCAAGCGCGGAGAGCGAGTCAAACTGATTGGGAAGAAGAAGAAAGACCGGGAAGGTAACCTCACATTCCAAGTGAAGAAGATGAAAAAGGATTATGGTCCCTGCCAGCCATAGAGATTTGACTTTGAGGGTTGAAGCCCGTCGTCCCGCCTAATGTTGATTGCATAGGGGACAAAAAATCGCTTCGTGAGACTTAGACACCAGGCTCACTCGCTGCCATCTTTGCGAGCACCGTGGGCGGCGGATCAATCTAGAACCCGCCCTTCTCCAGCATGCCCGCCGTGACCAGTTTTTTCTCAATGTGCCGCTGCAGGATTTGAATCAGAAATTTTCGCAGATCGGCGGCCTGTGACTTGGGCCACGGCATCGCCGCAAAACTCTCGACTGGGGAGCGAAACATTTGCGTGGCCAGAGCCCGTGATTCGCCGGAAATCTCGGAGGACGCCAGGCGCTTGTCGTCGGGGCACATCAGGCCGTCGGCCAGTGCGTGGTAGTAGGCGCGACTACCGTTCAGGCTGCGGCCGCAGACGGTGCATTCTGTGAGCTCCGGGAGGAAGCCAACCAGCCGGGTCAGCCATAAGTCGAAATAGGTGATGGGCATCCATACGTCCGGGCCAGTCAGGACGTGCAATACGGAAAGCGTGAGACGGAAGATGGCGTCGTTGGCTTCGTGATCGGGAAGCAGTTCGTCGAGCAATTCGGCGATATGGCCCAGGGCGACCGCTCGCGCATAGCTGACCTCCGAAGCC
>QIAK01000318.1 GCA_003225515.1 Acidobacteriota bacterium
CCCGCCTCCCACTACTTTGATCGGAATGCGATTCAGTGCGTCCACCATGGAGGGACTGCCGTTCATTCCCACGTTGTATTCGGTCCGGCCAATCTTGGCCGTGCCGGCCGGGAGAATCACGTTCTGCGCATTCACACCATTCACAACATCCATCGGTGAAAGGCCCTTGGCCATGAGTTGGTGGGAATCGATGTCCACCATGATCTGCCGAACTTTTCCGCCGTACGGAAGAGGAATTGCAGCGCCGGGAACCGTTGCCAACTGCGGGCGGATGAAGTTCACTCCCAGATCGTTCAACTGCTGCTCGGACATGCCTTTGCCGCTCAGCCCGAGCTGCACGATGGGAACCGAAGACGCATCGTAGCTGATGACCAGCGGCGGCGTGGTGCCCGGAGGGAATTGCTTTAAGCCTACCTGGGACTCGGCAATGACCTCCGAAATCGCACCCTCAACGTTAGCGCCAGGCTGGAGAAACACTTTGATGACGGCAACGCCATTCAACGATTGAGACTCGATATGTTCGATGTTGCTGACCAGCGTGGTGAGCGATCGCTCGAAGATAGAGACGATGCGGGTCTCCATTTCGGCAGGCGGTAGGCCTGAGTAGTTCCAGATCACGCTGATCACGGGAATGTTGATGCTCGGAAAGATATCGACCGGCGTCCGAAGCAGGACCACTGGGCTGATCAGCAGCAGCACCAGAGAGAACACAACGAAGGTATATGGGCGCGCAAGCGCCAGTTTTACTATCCACATATCGAACCTCTTTTAATTGCGGACCTATGTTTTAACTGCGGACCGATGCTTCTGGTTGGACCGGGTGTTCGCTCGGCGCCTCGACGGTGGCCGAGCGAATTTCCAGGTCCGAGAGCGTCCATTTGAAGTCCAGCTCAAACCGGAGCGTGACGCCTGGGAATGCGCGCTCGGCGAGTTCAGTCCCCTCCCTTTCAGCGGCATCTAAGGAGGCGAAGGTCCCGATCTGCTGTCCATTGAAGACGAGCCTGTGACTGGACTGCTCGGATTCAATCAGAAAGACGTTGTTGCCTTGCATATCAAGCAGCTCCGTGCGCCATGGCCCGCGAGAGGCCACGCTTGCGCATCTTGCTGAGCAGAGTGGTTCGTTTCACGCCGAGACGCGCAGCCGCGCCTGACGCACCACCGACCACCCAATTGCTCTCACGGAGCGCATTCAGGATGTGATCGCGCTCCGCATCCGCAAGAGTGGCCGCTTCATTTGGCAATGCGCGATGAGCCGGCAACGGCGAGACGCGCAGCACCTCGCCGTTGGTCAGAATCACCGCCCGCTCGATGACGTTCTGCAGTTCTCGAATATTTCCAGGCCAGGGATAGCGGAGCAGAGCCTCCATCGCGTCCGAGGTAATCTTCTCTATCCGCTTGGTCATACTCTCCGCATAGCGGCGGACGAAGTGCGCCACGAGCATCGGGATGTCTTCCAGCCGGCGGCGAAGCGGTGGGAGCGCGATCGGGAACACGTTAAGGCGGTAGTAGAGATCCATCCGGAACGCCTTTTCGGCCACCAGACTGGCGAGATCTTGATTCGTTGCCGCCACCACGCGCACATTGACACGGCGCGTATACGTGCTGCCCAGGCGTTCGAACTCCTGCTCCTGCAGCACGCGCAGCAGCTTCGCCTGCAATTCGAGCGGAATATCGCCGATCTCATCCAGGAACAGCGTGCCACCGTCCGCCGCCTCGAAACGGCCTAGCCGCTGCGCCACCGCGCCCGTGAAAGCGCCCTTTTCATGACCGAAGAGTTCACTCTCAAGCAGTCCGAGCGGAATGGCGGCGCAGTTCAACTTCACGAACGGTCGATTCCGGCGCCGGCTGTTGTTGTGGACGGCCTGCGCGATGAGCTCCTTACCGGTGCCGGTTTCGCCCTCGATGAGGACGGTTGAATCGGTCGGGGCCACCGTCGCAATTTGATCCAATACTTCACGAAGCGCCGCGCTCCATCCCACGATGCCTTCAAACCCGCGCCGGCTTTCGTGCGTGTAACGCTCCGACTCCAGGTATTGACTGAGCGCGACGTAGGACTCCATGCCGGTTGGCTGTGATTCGGACAGCGGCGCCGCACAGGAGCGGCACGCTGAACTCCCCTCTTGTCCTCTCATCGGAATGACGTTGTTTCCAAGCACCTGTCTACCCTCCTCATAACTTTTTTGGGCATTGCATCCGAATTGCCCGGTGACAACTTGATCTCTGAACTCATTCTTGATTCGTTTGCCTTTTTCGACAACCCTCGATAGATGTTCCGCCCACCCGCTGAATCGTAATGGCGGGGGACCCCTCTTTCGAGGGGCATGAGGCTAAATCCCCAGGGCCGTGAACTTCCGTA
>QIAK01000319.1:0-3032 GCA_003225515.1 Acidobacteriota bacterium
GTTGATTATTCACACTCTCGGAGGGCCGTCGAACGAGCACCGGTCAACGATCTTCGGAAGCAGATCGGGGAACTTACGCTTCAAGTGGAGCGGCTCAAGCAAACGCAGGCAATGCCCGCGTCGCTACTGGAACGTTATCGTAATTCTGTGGGCTACATTTACGGCGTGTACCGAGTGGGCTTCGCCAATCAACCTCCAGCCTTGCGGGCTCGATCTGCTGGTACTGGGTTCCTGGTCGGGGACGGTCTGGTCGCTACCAATCGCCACGTGGCGGAACCTTGGTACGGAGACCGGGAGTCGGAAGGCCTGATCGCCCGTGGGGCCTCTACGACACTAGAAAGCTTGATCGTCTTTTTTCCGGGCTCGCCGAAGTCAGTCAAGCTCTCTGCCGTTTCGGTGTCGAAGAGTTCGGATCTGGCCATCCTGCGCACTGAAACGTCGGATGCTGTCAACAGTCTCCCCGTGTTGCCACTGGCAAACACCGTCGGTTCTCCAGGACAAGCGGTGACGCTAATCGGCTATCCGATGGGAATTGCCGGGATGCTGGCAAAGTCGCCGAATCGTGTATATGAGCGGCTGACCTATCGGAGCAACGATATTGCTGCAGCTAAACAGTTGGCGGAATTGTCGCTGATTCGTCCCTCGGTCACTTACGGACACCTCGGCGACGTGATCAACGACAAACTCATCTACGATGCCCCTACGGCGCATGGCGCTAGCGGCGGTCCGGTGTTCAATGCCAGCGGCGAAGTGATCGGCGTCAATTTCGCGTACATGGACGGATTTTCCGGGGCTACCCTTGGAGTTTCTGTCGACGCACTCCGTGCTATCCTAACCGAAGCCCAGCATAATTGATTGAATTGTCTTTCAGGATGGCGCCAGAGTCGTGCCCTCGCCCTTACTCCTCACCTTTCGGCCTTTCGGATCTCGGTGATGCCGTTTACATCTGTCTGATTTGACAGTTTGCCACTCTCCAGACTCCTGCATTGAATAGAGCCAGGAGAGATCCAATCGGCCTGATTCCATGAGGAGGCTTATGTTCCTCGAGTTACGTGCCTGTGTTCCGGTCTCCATTGTGATACTTTCGGCGGTTCTCGCCATGGCGCAGCATTCGTCCGTTGCTTCAGCCGATCAGACCTGGAATGATCTGGCGGCCGGCAATCATCGCTTTGTCGTAGGCAAGATTACGCAACGCGATTTCCTCGGTCAGCGGAAATCGCTGACCAAGACGCAACATCCGCGCGTTGCGGTATTGAGTTGCTCCGATAGCCGTGTTCCTCCCGAATTGGTCTTCGACGCGGGACTCGGTGAGATGTTCGTGGTGCGCTCTGCAGGCGAGGATGACGATCCTGAGTCGATCGGCAGTCTCGAATATGCCGTCGAACACCTCGGCTCTGTCATGATCGTGGTGATGGGACATCAAGGCTGCGGTGCGGTAATGGCAGCCTGTTCCGGTGAAAAACCGGATTCCATCAATCTCGAGGCAGTCGTGGCCCCCATTATTGCATCATGTGCTCGGATAGACCCGAAGCGCCCTGAGACGGTTGATCTCGCGGTTCGCGATCATGTGCACCGCGTTGCCCAAGAAGTACTCACGAAAAGCGAACTGCTTAAAAGAGCGTTCGATGAAGGTAAGCTGACCATCGTTGAAGCGTACTACTCGCTAGAGACCGGAGAAGTGAGCAGACTTCGCTGAAATACAACGCGCCGGCTTGGAGTGACCAACACCAGAACAATCCGCGCTGCTTGCTGTCACTTGTAGCAGTGGGCTCATTGGCAATGCAGCACTAGCATCAGTCCGCACTCGCGATACCGCCCCCTAATTTCTGCTACGCCCAGTGGGCCGGCAACAGACGGACAATCTTGTGCGCACGCTACAACACTCGAGAAGACGAAAATCGTTCCGATGGGCAATCTTCAGCCTGTCGCTGGTGGCCTCGGCAATAGCAGGCGCATTGATTGGACTAATCATCGTATATTCAGTCGATCTTCCACAGACCCGCGATCTGGGTTCCTATCGTCCAATCTCAAACACCGTGCTTTACGACGATCAAGGCCGCGAATTCGGGTCTTTCGCGCTGCAACGGCGCATGATCGCAAAATACGAAGACTATCCCAAAATACTGTACGATGCGGTTCTCTCAATCGAAGACAAGAACTTTGAAAAGCATCCTGGTTTCGAAGTATGGCGGATGGCAGTCGCTGCCGGCCACGATCTCCGATCTGGCGCGAACAATCAGGGCGCCTCCACTCTGACAATGCAACTGGCGCGTAATTTGTTTTTGTCGGCAGAGCGAACTTACAGCCGCAAAATCCGCGAAATTATGTTGGCAATCCAAATCGAGCGCCACTTCACAAAAGCTCAAATTTTCACGCTTTACGCGAATCAAATATATCTGGGACATGGAGTATATGGATTCGCAACTGGGGCAGAGTATTACTTCGGAAAACCTGTCAAGGACCTCAATCTTCAGGAAGCCGCGATGCTAGCCGCGCTGCCCAAGGCGCCCAATGATTATTCCCCAATCAGAAAGTCGCAGCGAGCACTGCGCCGGCGGAATCTGGTCATTGATTGCATGGCATCCGCGGGCAAGATCAGCGTGGCTGACGCTGCGGCCGCCAAGAACAGTCCGTTACTGCTGCAAATCCACGACGATCCAAACTCGTTAGCGCCGTACTTCGTTGAAGAAGTCAGGCAGTACTTGGAGAAGAAGTACGGCACAGAACAAGTGCATGAAGCGGGACTCAGGGTCTTCACGACGCTCAACGTGGACCTGCAGAAGGCCGCCAATAGTGCGGTATTGGACGGACTTGCACGTTACGAACGTCGTCACGGATGGCGCACTCATCTACCGAACAACGCCATAGGAATAAACTCTGACGATTATGGTATCCCCAGTCGGAACGAGAGGATCGAAACCGGGGACTATGTTCACGCCGAGGTGATTTCAGTATCTTCTATTTCGGCATCGCTGAGAGTGGGCCAGTACAAGGCAGCTATTGGAGGCAATGAGGTTTTATGGACGAGCCGA
>QIAK01000319.1:3212-5858 GCA_003225515.1 Acidobacteriota bacterium
ACGGCAGGCTGGATCTTCTTTCAAGCCATATGTCTATACAGCGGCGATCGATCAAGGCGCCAGGCCTGAAGACGCAATCGTGGATGAGCCGGCGACATTCATGACTTCTTCTGGTCCTTACAGACCTCACAATTATGATGAGAAATTCGAGGGTCCAATCACTCTGGTGCATGCGCTAGCTGAATCCAGGAACATTCCAGCCGTGAAACTCGCACAACGCCTCGGCATGAAGACCGTGATTAAGTACACGCGCCGTTTTGGCATAAATGAACGCATACCTCCATATCTCCCAATCGCGTTGGGGGCAGTGGAATTGAATTTGCTAGAACACACATCAGCTTACAGTGCTTTTCCCAACGATGGTGTGCGGGCAGTTCCACACTACATTATGAAAGTGACAGACTACGATGGCAAGGTACTCGAGCAGAATTATCCTTCTGTTCATGACGTTGTGAGCGAGCGTACTGCCCGAATCATGACGTCTATGCTCCGCGAAGTTGTATTGCACGGTACCGGAGTTGCAGCGGCTGATTTGAAATATCCGGTGGCGGGCAAGACTGGCACCACGAATAATTTCACAGACGCCTGGTTCGTGGGTTTCTCTCCCTCCATTACCTGCGGAGTGTGGGTCGGATTTGATGCAAAGAACACCCTTGGCAACAAGGAAACCGGAGCCCGGGCCGCTTTGCCAATCTGGAGGGACTTTATGACGATGGCGCTGCCTCGACAGGGACCCCCGCGCGATTTCCCTCGAATACCGGAAGATCTCAATCGCGAATTCGCCAGAGACGAGAGCGACCTTTCGCCGCCATTGCAGCCGGGGAATTCAGCGCAGGAAGCCACTTCTAAACTGAAATATGTGCTCGCCGGTTCACAAGCCAAAGAAGACCTTGAATGGTCTGGTGTGCCCGTGCAAGGATCACCGAAACAGTGAGTCGAAACGGCGTCAACATCTCGGAATAGCTAGTAACACTCCTGATCCCTTATCTTGGAACGTCGCCTACGGCCGGAGAGTCCTTGCCAAGAAACCTGTAAGTACTCCTATTTGAGGCGTGGTATACCGGGTTGCGGAGGCGACCAGGAGAAACTTTAGGCACGACGTCAGCGCCCCGCGGTTCCGATTTCTACTGTAGCTTTCGAAAGGTTAGGCCGTTTTTGCCAGTCTGAAATTGCCCGATTTCCCTATCGTGTAATGCTGCTGGGGAACCGGGAAGCCGGCATGCGCAAAGGTATCGCAAATCAACCGGTTGGTGTCGAAATACACCTGCCAGTAGTACTGATTACTGCAGTATGGGCGGACGGCGAGCACGGGGCCTGAAGGGTTGAAGGTCAGGATTTCGATATCGGGCGCGGGCTCTGCAGTTACGTTCGGTACCTCTGTCAATGCGGATTTCAAAAGCGCGATCGCCACTTCCGGATCCACGCCGTGGGCCAATTGCGCTGTCAATTCGACACGGCGGTAGCGATTGGCGGAAAAGTTCTGGATGTTATCCGCGAAGATCTTCCCGTTCCCGATGATGGTCTTAACGTTATCGGCGGTATTGACGGTTGTGGCAAAAAGCCCGATTTCCTCGACGGTGCCCGTCACTCCGGCGGCACTAATGAAGTCTCCGACTTTGAACGGGTGCAGGAGCACTAAGAACACGCCACCGGCGAAGTTCGACAGCAGTCCTGACCAGGCCATACCAATGGCTACACCGGCCGCCGCAATCAGTGCCGCAAAACTCGTCGTCTCCACTCCGAAGAATCCCAGTATCGCGATGACCATGACGGCATTTAGCAACGCCGCCAATGCGGAGTGGATGTAGCGAATCAAAGTCGCATCCATGCCCTGCTTGGTCAGGGCATTCCCGAGTAAACGAAGCACAAACCCGATAAGCCAGCGGCCGACAATCCAGATAGCAATTGCGCCCAGAAGTTTCAAACCCACAGTCGTCAGTATGGTGGTTACCGTCTGCATCAGAGCGCTGACGTTAACGTTCATAGATTCTCCTTTGGCGGGCGAGCTGTCATCTTAGGCAGACTCGTACCTGAGATTTGTCTCAGAAGCAGCTAGTTTTATGAACTGCTTGTTTTAACAGAATTCCGAGCGGCCCAACGAGGCACGCTCACTTGCATGGTTGGCGGGCGATGCGTCGAGCGACGTAGACAGGGAATGGGGCCGATTGTGCGGCGTTGGAGTTACATCGACGTGGCGACGCGGCGGCCGCCACCCATGCATGTGACGAAGAACACGTTTGTTGTTCGTCGATGGAGCGAAGTTGAATACGGCTCCATGTTCTGCTATCTGCTGTTTTGTTGCGCGAGTTCTGGAACTGCCTTTAGATTTCTTCTTCGGCATCGATTGCATGCTGCCACATTAGGAAGCTGAACCCGATGTTTAAGGATTTCAAAATCGCTCACTACGCACGCACTAGCAGGCTGCTGAAAAACTACTCCTAATCCACAGCCGACTATGGTACGAGAAGGCATGCGCGGAGACGATCAGCAGCAAAATCATATGTTCAGTTACTTGTCTCCCGAGATGCGCGTGCGCAAGGATCATCCGCTGCGCGCGATCCGGGTGATGGTGGACGAGGTACTCACTCAGCTCTCGCGGCGGTTCGATATGATGTACGCTCGCGTCGGACGTCCGTCGATTGCGCC
>QIAK01000242.1:0-2087 GCA_003225515.1 Acidobacteriota bacterium
TCGTTCGCGGCACCGCACGAAGGAAGAAGGACAAGTAATCCTGAGGCGAGTGCATGAATTGCTTGAGGCCGCAGACGCAAATCAAACAAACTCGCCATTCACCGATGGCCGTAGCAAAGGTAATCCGGATGCGCAGTGGGCGAGGGGTAAGACAGACCGCAATGATCGCGACCTGGGCTAAGCATTGGCACCTTGCGTTCTAGGATTCCGCGCTGTTTGCACTTCGGTGAAGCGCTTTTTAAGCATGCCCCCTGAACCGAATCGTTGCTTAGTGCCTCTGATCAGCCTGAGGTCACTTCGAAAGGTTGCAGAAAACGATGCTAAAGGGGTTGCATTTCGGCAGCATCGGCTTCCACTCTAAAGCCGCTGTCGTTCGGTGAGATTATGACGGCCCATTACAGCCTTGATCGGGAATCTTTTCAAAAGTTTTTAGCCAACACCTTTGCCCTACAACAAAGTGGGCTGGACAGACAGTTTCTGTCTGCTCTCCTCGGAATGCAGCAATTCCTTAAAAGTCAGCAATTCGATGTGGGTCGAGCGATGCAGATGATTGTCGAGCGCACGCTGAAGGTATCTGCTGCAAGCGGCGTCGTGATCGCTCTGCTCGAAGGGAATGAGTTGGTCTACCTCGCTGGAAGCGGAACGGCCGCCAAAGACGTGGGCCGCCATGTTCCTGCAGTACTGAGTGTCTGCTGCAGAGGCGAAGTCCGAAGGGAAATTTTGCGAGTCGAGAATGCTCAAACCGATTCGCGGGTTCAAGCAGATATTTGCCGACAATTTGAAGCCAATGCCCTTCTTATGCTGCCGATCTACAAGAAAGATGTGCTGGTCGGAACATTGCAAGTGCCCTTCAGCGAGGCACATTCGTTTCATGATCCCGAAGTGCGGATGTACCGACTGATCTTGGGACTTGTTGAAGAGGCAAGTGGAACTCAGGCTCAGTTTGCGCACAAAAGAACCGTGGAAAATCATTTCCGAGCCATTAAGCCTCAGTGTGCTGATTCGCAGCACATTGTCTCTTCCGAAAACGTAGTGAAAGCATCACCACTCGCTGCGAGAACCACTGAGCAGAGGCTGTCCTCCCGGCGACGTTCTGCCAGCTTCTACGACCCCTATTTTCGACAATTCAGCCCCTTGTTCATGAGAATAAGAACTCAAATTCAAAAGGAACTGAATCGCCCTTGGAGGCCAACTCTATGGCGGATCGGAGCCGCACTAACCGGAGCGATGGTGGTTCTGACATACAACTGGTCTCCATACCGATATGATCGCCCACTTTCGACGGCCCATCGCAATCTTTCAACCTTGAATGACACCGGTCAGCATGCAATGGACAAGCCTTCTTCGGTGAATGGGGACGGGATGCGCGAGAGTAGCGGACGCAGACGGGCGGCGCGGCCACTTGCGGGTTTCAAGCGAATACGGATCGGGCCTAAAGAAGTAGATTACCTGGCAGAAGATGTGACAATCAGGCGTTTTGCTACGGGATCCGCAGGATCGCTAATTCGTACCCGCGAAAAGAACGTCGATTTCGGCGACGACGTGACAGTGCGATATTTTGCTTACTCGCCCAGTGCTGGGGCGCAGACCTCACGCGTGCCACAAGGCGCGGGAATCCCAAAGCTGCCGTTGCCTACAACGCAGTAGTGCTCTGCTGCTGGCTAAACTTTCGGAAGCAAATGGACTGACCTAGCGGGGATTCGTCGTAATTGAGAACACGTTTAAGTGGCGCTTAACTATCCGTTCTCGGACGTCGTTTGCTTGCGGTGACGCAACGACGCCGTGCTTACAGATGCTTAAGTATAGTGCCGGCAAGCGGATGTACGCTTTTCTGTGCTTTGCCCGGCTTTATCGACAATTCGGATGAGATCTGCCGGAACGAGCGGCGGATCAGTCGATCCTGGAAGAGGTCGCCGTCAGCATCTCGCCCCGTACTCGACAAATTGTCCTGAGAGGTTTTTATTGCATTATCCCGTTCCGCTTCATCGGTTCGCTTTCGTGGTACTTATCTTTCTTGCGTTTTGTTCGCGGGTCACCGCCAGCCTGACTTCGTCTGAAGTTCCCTATCGCCTGCATCTCTTCCATAT
>QIAK01000242.1:2200-5219 GCA_003225515.1 Acidobacteriota bacterium
CCTGCATGATCTCCTGGCAACGGATGGACATCCTGACGCTCAGATTGTCGTGATGTGCGGCTATCGCACCCCACGCACGAACGAGTACCTCCGGAGCCACGGGCACGGTGTCGCCCGGCGCAGCCTGCACATGCAGGGAATGGCAATTGATATTCGAGTGCTTGGCGTACCCGTAGCCGAAGTTCGCGATGCCGCTCTCAACCTCCATCGTGGGGGCGTCGGGTATTATGCCGCTTCCGATTTCGTACATGTGGACATTGGGCGCGTGCGGCGCTGGTAGAGCTGCTAAGGATACGGATACCCTTTAGCTAGCGCTGCGGCAAGTCTTGCGTCGTGTCCATAAATATCTTCGTAGAAGTGGACCTCATCATTTTCGTACGCAAGTGCAGTCGCATAGACTATGAACACTGGTATGCTCCGGGCCAGGGTCACGGTTACGTTGTCACTGCCCCTCTCCATTGACCTTTGTACGCGCTCCAGCGTCCAACCGGAATTGTTGCGCAACGCCCAGGCAGCGAGCTCGGCGGGTTTCTCAACACGGATACAGCCATGGCTGAAGTCACGGCGAGTTCGCGAGAACGCCTCGCGAGCGGGGGTGCTATGCAGATAAACATTGAACTCATTCGGAAACATCAGCTTGACCAAGCCAAGCGCGTTCGTGGGGCCAGGTCTTTGTCGTACTGCGAGAGTACCTGCCCTCAATCGCGACAGTATTTCGTCGGGAATCCTCTCCGCGGTGACCAGATCACCGTCGTTCGTCGTAACTTCGTAGCGCTTGTTTGCTATGTAATTCCGGTCGCGCTGAATAGCGGGGACGATCTCGCCCTGCAAAATGCTGGCCGGGACATTCCAGTACGGGCGCAAGACAACGTAGGTCATGTCACGAGAAAAGACGGGCGTCTGAGTTCGAATCGCTTTTCCGACCACCACGCGCATACTTAATGCCACATCATTGCTCTCATCGAGCGCGCGAAGGTGGAAGTCGGGTATATTGACGATGATCGGCGGGGATGAAAATCCTGAGGGCAACCACCGCCAGCGTTCCAACGAGAGTTGAAGTTGGCGCACGCGATCTGATAAAGGCACATTGACTTGCTTCAAGGTCTCCGCCCCCAATCGCCCATCATCTTTGAGACCGTGGCGCCGCTGAAACCGCTTCACCGCCTCAACCAAGGCAGCGTCGTAGATCTGCCTATCGCTGGCAAATCTTTCGCTCGCTGCCAAGTCGCCCACGAGCGTTAGAAACCGAACCAGGCGGGGCACCCCAGAGTAGGATTGCCCCGGACCGACTGGCTTCTTCTCCGCGGGCAGTTGCTCCCCATCGTCTCGATTGGCAAGTTCAACATAACGAGCCAACGCTGCCCGACTGCGTCGATATGGCAAGAATGGGGGCTCTACTTCATCGACGACGGCCGATACATCTGCGGCACGCAGCAGTCGATCCCGCACAAACTGGGGCAAGTCATACTTCTTCTGCTCTACGCTCAAGCCGAAATTGACGTGCTTTGGGTTGATGCGGCCGATATGTAGATCCGAGACGAATCGCATGGCACTCACGGTCAGAGATGTATCAAATGTCGCCACATGGATGCCGCCATCTCTAACGCTGCGAAGACGACCGTCCCAGCGGGAAGCGTCATAGTCCTCCGGCTGCAATCCTTTACTCGACGCATCTTTGAACGCCTGAATCATTGCGGACGCCTGGGGCGATGGCTGATCACCTTCAATCCAGGCCGGGGCGTATCCGGTTGGCTCATAAAATTTCTTCAGATGGGCTTGGTAATCCCGAAAGTCTGGCCAGCGCAGATCTGCAAGTCGCCCTTCCGCTACAATGCCGCGCAATGCAGCATTGATTTCCGCTGCACCCGTGCCCTTTAGGTCCGAATCAGATCCCCAGAACGGTCCCGATCCCAGAGAAGTCAATGTCAGAAACCCAAGAAGTCCTACCCGATGAGCCAATGACATTAATGAAAGCCGTGGCATAAAGCGTTCCGAGACAATTCAAGCTTAAGAGAATCGTTTTGCGGGGCTACTGGAAGAAGTAGCAGGTTTTGCGCTCCGAACCAGAACAACGCCAGCCTCTAACGCCCGAATGTGATCTGACGCCCCATTAACCAGCACATCCATGTCACTCGACGGCTGTCATTCCTGACAGTTAACGACGCCAAGCATCTTTTCTACGGTCGAGAGCGAACCGAAAGTGTATCTGTAAGAACCCAACGTATGCTCGATTTGCCCCGGCTTCCCGGAACGCCAAATCCGGCAGCCATGATCGCGAAAAGATATGAGCACATCGGAACCGCTATTAATGTCACTACACGCAATTTCAGGCGCCCCTCAAACGATCTGCGCCATCGCCAGGAAAATAAACCTCATGGTCCATAGCTTACTTTGGAGCATTGTTCATCTTCTCCGGGTTCCGGTGCTGTGCAGCACGTCTGCGCTGCTGATGCTGAATGCTCAGTCCTTGCCGGATCAGCCAAAGTCCCAAGAGTCGTTGCCCGATGCTCCCAGTACCGTAGTTCCGCTTCCGGAGCACGCAATCATTCATACCCATTCCCGCGCCACCGCCGCGCAACGGGTTGATGCCGCATGGCCTCGTGAAGCGATTCAAGGTGTCGAGAAAATCTCCATGTACCAGCCACAACTCGAGACGTGGAAAGATGACGAGTTGCACGCCTACGCAGCGCTTTCACTTGAGAGAAAGGGCGGTCAGAAACCGAATTACGGGGTGGTCTGGTTCACGGCACAGACTGAAGTGGACAAGGTCAACCGGCGGGTAACTCTGGACAATTTCCAAATCACGAAAGTAATCTTCCCTACGCTACCAACCAAGGAAGGCGAGTATCAAAAGTTGCTCCAATCTAAGCTGCCCGGCAAATCTGAAGTCATCGCATTGGACAGAATGGAATCGGCATTGGCAGCCAGCACAACAGGACAGGAACAGGTCAAGGGAGTGCCGGTGAGTAACGATCCCCCTCGGATAATTTTCACCACGAAACCCGCCTTACTTGTCCTG
>QIAK01000243.1:0-503 GCA_003225515.1 Acidobacteriota bacterium
GACCGTCACAGAAAATGATGTCGTCGGTTACATCCACAGCGACGTAAAGATTGTTGTCGTCATATAGCGTGTAGATGCTGAAACTGGAATCCGCAGGGCTGTCAGGGGGAAACAGATATGGCAGGCCAATATTCGGAACAACTCCCGGCGCTGTTGCCGGGCTATTGCCAGTCACATGAACCGGTTCAGCTTTCGCCCATTCTCCGGGGCTAAAGACGCCATCGATGACCGGAGGCTTGTTGGTGTATCTCGCGACCATGAATTGCTTGCCCGGTATTGCGGTCTCAGTGTTCTTTTGGGCAAGAGCATTGGTGGATAGTACTACTGCCGACCCCACGATCAGGAGATTTGCAATTCGACACAGCTGATTCGGTGATGTCATAAGCTCTCCTTGCCTTGCATGGGAGTCCTAGAGGCTCCGGTGGGCCGCAACTGTACCACGGTTTAGACTCTTCGGCGATTTTCTTGTGAAGGAAGTGGAGATGGACGAAGCCAGGCGTAAT
>QIAK01000243.1:599-4075 GCA_003225515.1 Acidobacteriota bacterium
TCAGCCTCTCGATCGTTGCACCTCGTACCTAAGTTGAACAACGCCGTCGGGAAATCGTTGCAATGACCGCAGCCGGAGCGGCACCTCACGATGCCGCGATGAAACAAGGCGAATGCCTTCACCGATGAATATCGGCACGACGGTGATAATGAACTCATCAATCACGCCCTCGTCAAGGAAGGACCCGATGATCTCACCTCCACCCATCATCCAGATGTTCTTGCCAGCCTGTTTGCGCAGACGTTCGAGAAAGACGCCAATTGACTCGCTGACGAATCGGACTCCTGCAGGCACGGCAGCCGGGGGCTGGCGTCGAGAGAACACATAATGTACGTCGTCTGCGCTGAAGCTTGCGCCCATTTCCACACTCAGGTCGAAG
Source organism: Acidobacteriota bacterium (assembly GCA_003225515.1). Taxonomy (GTDB): domain Bacteria; phylum Acidobacteriota; class Terriglobia; order Terriglobales; family Acidobacteriaceae; genus Sulfotelmatobacter. Next base: position 979 of record QIAK01000243.1, read on the forward strand.
GTTTTGCGACCGAGAATCTTGGCATCGATTGTGCGAGAGAATTTCGGTAGACCGTAGAAGCCCTTTGGAGCCGGTCGTCTGGTCAACCAATCGAGATCGCCATCGCTTCGAGCGATGTAGCCATCCGCGCTCGTCGCAATATTGACAATGATTTTTCGCTCAGGCACCGCACCATATTCGCACAGCCCTCTAAAGCAACAAAAGCATAACTGTCGCAATCAGGCGATTTTGCTCCGCGAGGTCATGCTGATCATGCACTACTCTGATGGCGCATCATTTCAGGTTGAACCTTGGTGAAGCGTGTGGGGTCAACGCCGAACCTTGCAAGTTCTTGCATACAGGAACGTAATTTGCTCGCGACAAATTGATTGAAATGCATTTTTAACATTGCCGGAATCTGATCCGGTGATATGCTTACTCCCCTGCCGGTTCGTCTGGCGGGCGCAGGATCCCAAGTTTCTCCCCCTCCGGGATCAGCTAAATCGTTTGGAAGTTCTGGTTTGTTTTTGTGCTGAGCCGTTATGCGGAGCCTCGCCGTAGTTTTCGATGCGGCAGATGCGAAGCACATTTTTTGCTCGACCCGGCCATGGTTCAAGGAGACGAATATGCGTTTTAGGACATCTGCCCTAATCACCGTTTTGATAGCGACGCTTGCCTTCTCGTCGCTGGCAAATGCAATCGCTACCGAAAGCACAATTTATACTTTCGGCGAGTCCACCAGCTTTTGGCCGCAGGGCGGACTTCTTGAAGACTCGGCTGGAAATCTATACGGCACGACCCGAGCCGGAGGAACCTATGGCGTGGGAACGGTATTTGAATTGTCTCCACCGGCGGTGTCGGGCGGAGCGTGGACGATCACAAACCTCTACAGCTTCGTTCCGTACGGGAGCGGTGGATACGTTCCAATCTCAGATCTGGTGCGCGACCAGAAGGGCTCGTTCTACGGAACTTACTATTCCGGCGGTGACCCGAGTTGCAATTGCGGTGGCGTGTTCAAACTGAATCCGCCGGCTGTGCAAGGCGGCGCCTGGACCGAGGTTTCACTCTATGCATTCAAGCAGAGCGGGGACGGACATCTTCCAACTCCGTTCGCACTTGCGCTCACCACGACTGGAACATTGTTCGGCACAACTAGTCGAGGCGGCACCTGGGACAGCGGAGTGCTCTATCAGCTTACGACCAAGAACGGCATCAGCTATACGGAGAGCGTGTTGTATTCGTTTGGAGATGTGGGCGACGGCATTACGCCTAACGGTCCAGTGATTCTGGATTCCGCCGGGGCGTTGTACGGCGTTACTTCGCTGGGCGGTGCCTACAACCAGGGTGCGGTGTTCAAATTTGTGCCGGCCATCAACGGTCAGTTGGCCAAGGAGTCGCTACTGTTTTCCTTCGGCAGTTCGACCAGCACAGGCAGCAATCCATCGGGCAATCTGATTTTCGATGTGGGAGGAAACATTTACGGTGTCACCAACAACGGCGGTACTTCCGATGATGGCGTCGTGTATTCAATCGCGCCGGGAAATCCGACCTGGACTGAAACAGTTCTTTACACGTTCACGACAGACAGCGGATCGCATCCGATCGGCGGACTAACCTGGAATCACACGAATAACAACCTGTATGGCACGACCAGCAGCCAGAACATGCATCCCGCTGGGGATGGCACGATCTTTAAATTAGTGCCTCCGGCAACGAAGGGCGGAGTGTGGACGGAGTCGACGCTGTTCCAGTTCACTTATCGAGTGAACGGCGGCTTTCCCACGGGCGCCATCCTCAGAGACAGCAAGACTGGGACTCTTTACGGCACAGCTCAGAATGGTGGTGTGACGAGCTGCGATCTGTTCTGTGGAGTCATCTGGCAGGTCACGAATCCGTAAGCAGGGAAGAGGGGAGTCACTCGTGCCTCCCGATGCGCTGGCGATGAAAAAGATGTTAAACGATTGTGACAATCACGAGGGAATTCCTTTATGAGCCTCATCAAAATTTGGAATTAGACACAATCCCTACAAGATCGATAATGTAGGGCATGGAAACCTTTGTATCGATCGAAGACTCACACGTTGATGTACTGCACGAGATTAGCGAACGGCTGGGAACGGCGGATGGATTTCACGAGGTTCTGACTCGCGTTGTGGAATTTGCGTCGGCCCTGGTCAAGTGCGATTCCTGCCTGATTTACATCCTGGAAGGCGATGAACTGGTATTGCGGGCTTCAAAGAATCCTCGTCCCGAGGTGGTCGATCGGCTGAAACTGCGTGTCGGAGAGGGCATCACGGGATGGGTGGCGGAGCATCGTGAGCCTGTGGCCATTCCGGAAGAAGCGGCACACGATCCGCGATTTCAGTTCTTCAACGAATTGCCCGAAGACAGTTATGAAGCATTTCTCTCGGTGCCGCTGATGTGCCGAGGACGCGTGGTGGGCGTCATCAACCTGCAGCATAAACAGCACCACGTCTATCGGCGCCGCGAAATTCGCATGATTTCCAGCATAGGATTTCTGGTGGGCGCTGAACTTGAACTGGCGCGATTGGAAGAAGCCAATTCCTCGCTCGCGGATCAATTGCAGACACGAAAAATCGTGGAGCGCGCCAAAGGCATTCTGCAGCGCGATCTCGGTCTGAACGAAGAGCAAGCCTATCTGGCGCTGCAGCGGCAGAGCCGGCAGAAGCGCAAGCCGATGAAGGAAATTGCGGAAGCCATCGTACTGGGCGACGACATTCGGGGAAATTCGCAGCCGCCAACAACGTAGAGGTTTCTCGGATATTAATTCGAAGGCAACTTCGTTTTTTTGAACTACAATCCGCAAAAAAAGGGCAGATAGCAGGTTCGCTATCTGCCCTCATCATTTGGCAGGAAGAGAGACTACTGGCCTGATGCGGCGGCCGCGTTAGCGGCTTTTGCGATCTGTCTCTCTGAGGCGTGCGACGGCACCCGGAAGTGCAGCGTCATGCCGAACTCCGGCAATTGCAGGACGCTCACGTAGCTGCCAACGGGTGTGGATTCGATTACAAGCCGGTTCAGATCAGATGGCTTAGCATCGTCCGTAGCATTCACCAGCATCATGTACCCGGCGCGCGTGCCGCTGAGCTTGCTAAGG
>QIAK01000244.1:0-4498 GCA_003225515.1 Acidobacteriota bacterium
CTGATTGCCCAGGGATTGCATCTCGATGCAAATGAAGTGCGCGCACGCATTCGCCACTTCGCCGCGATGCCGCAGTACCAGCCGATCTTCCTCAAAGAAGACATCACTCCAGACGAGTTGCAGTTCATCGAAGCGCATCGCAACGAGTTGCCCGAACTGGACACGATCATGGCTCACCGCCGCTTGTATCCGCGCAACGGATTCATGGCGCATCTGATCGGATACGTCGGCGAAGTCAGTGAAGACATGCTGAATCAGCCGCAATTCGAGCTCTACAACGCGGGCGATGTGGTCGGTATTTCCGGCGTCGAACGCCAGTACAACACGCTGCTCATGGGGCAGAACGGATCGCGCCAGGCTTTGGTCGACAGCCATGGCCGCGAAGTGGGACGCCTGGGCGAGACCGAGGCTGTCCCTGGCAAGCAACTTCGGTTGACGGTGGATATCGATCTACAGATTGCTGCTGAAGAGGCCCTGGCCGGAAAAAATGGAGCCGTAATCGCCATGGATCCGCACACCGGAGAGATTCTCGCCATGGTGAGCGGGCCAACATTTGATCCGAACGATTTTGCGGTGCACGTTTCGCGCGATCAATGGAACAAGCTGGTCACCGATCCTGACAAGCCGCTTTTGAACAAAGCTATTCAGGCTCAGCTTGCCCCCGGCTCGACCTTCAAGATCATCATGTCCGTGGCCGGATGGCAGGAGAATATCGCCCAAACGTTGCATGTGAACTGCACCGGAGGCGCTGAGTTTTACGGACGCCGCTTCGGTTGTTGGGTGAAGGGCGGGCATGGAGCCGTCGATCTGGAAAAAGCGATCTATCAATCCTGCGACGTTTTCTTTTACACGCTGGCGGAAAAACTCGGCATCGATCGCATAGCGAAGTACGCCACCGATCTGGGCCTGGGTCAGAAAACGGGCATCGATCTGCCCAACGAAGTGAACGGGGTTATGCCTTCCGAAGCGTGGAAAATCAGGAATTTCAAACAGAAGTGGTTTGCCGGGGAAACGATTTCTGTCGGCATCGGCCAGGGCGCGATCGCCATCACGCCGGTACAGTTGTTGCGCGCCATCAGTGCGATTTCAATGGGTGGGCGCATGGTTGTGCCGCACGTCATCAATCCCACCGATATGCCGCCGGGATACGTCGAGGCACAACATTTTACAGAAGTGAAGAATGTTCCCATCGACTCGAATGGATGGAATGTAATTACTGACGCAATGTCGCGAGTTCTGTTGCCGGAAGGAACAGCTCCTTCCGCGCATATTCAGGGCATTGATATTGCAGGCAAGACAGGCTCGGCCCAGATCGTCTCGCTGGCCACTCGTGCCCGCTTCAAAAACGCTGAAGACCTGGCGCAGAATGGATGGTTCGTGGGATTTACGCCACGCCGTAATCCGGACATCGTCGTCTGCGTCTTATTCCAAGGCGGCGAGCATGGCAGGCTGGCGGCGCGACTGGCAACGCAGGTGATCAAGGCGTACGTCGACAAGCAGCACCGCACTCCGCAGAAGATGGTGGAGAAGCCAAAAAATGGCACGGTAGATATCGGCGGCCTGTGGACGGTGCCCGGTTCCAATGGCGACAAAGAAAAGCTAGAAGGCGGAAGGTTCGTTCTCGACCTACCGAAAAAGCCATTGGCCCCCCGAGCGGTAGCAGCACCAGGAATGAATTAAGGCTTTAAGTCAAAAGCCAAGAGCCAAGAAGTAGAAGATGGCTCGTTACGTTTCATTTCGCGATTTTGACTGGCTCCTGCTGCTCTTCGTGCTGCTCATCTGCGGCATGGGAATCATGGAGATTCGCAGCGCGACCATGCACACGAAGTTCGCGGGAGCGCACATCAAGCAGATCTACTGGGTCGTGGCCGGAGTAGGGATGATGTTCCTGATGAGCCTGGTGAACTATCAGGCGCTGTTGGAGCAGATTCACTGGTTCTACATTGCCGGCCTGGGATCGTTAATGGCAGTCATGATCTTTGGGCAGAAGTACCTTGGGGCGCGGCGCTGGATCAAGATGCCGGGAGGCAATCACTTTCAGCCTTCGGAATGGGTCAAGCTCATCCTCATTCTGGCCGTGGCCAAGTATTTTGCCGACCTGCGGCAGCGGGAGCTTTCCTGGGCAGATTTCATGAAGGCAGGGGCTATGGTTGGGATTCCTATGCTAATGGTGCTGGCCCAACCCGACCTCGGCACCGCACTCACGTATGTCCCAATCGCCATTATGGGAGTGTTTCTGGGAGGCCTGCAGTGGAAGCAGGGAATGACTGTGGCCCTGCTGGCTGCGATCGGTATTGGGGCGGTCTTTTTCACCCCCCGGGTTCATGTTCTTAAGTCGTACCAGAAGCAGCGTTTGACCAGCTTCATCGATCCTGAACTGGACCCGCAGGGGTCGGGGTACCAAGTTGAGCAATCCAAAATTGCCGTGGGTTCGGGGGGCCTTTGGGGCGGTAAAGGCTCGCAAACACATGGCGCTTTCCTTCCCGTGCCGCAAACCGACTTCATTTTCGCAGCCTTTGCCGAGGAACATGGATTCGTAGGCGCGCTCGGGGTTCTGCTGCTATACTTCATTGTGCTGATGCGTTTGACCCAGAACGCGCAAACAGCGCCCGACCGCGCTGGCACGTTTGTGGTGATGGGTGTGGTGGCTGTGCTTAGCTTCCATATCCTGGTCAATGTCGGCATGGTGGTTGGCTTTATGCCGGTCACCGGGATACCCCTGCCGCTGATGAGTTATGGTGGGTCGTCTGTACTGTTCATGTTCCTGGCGCTGGGGATGGTTATGAATGTCCGGATGCGCCGCTTCGTGAACTGACTGGTTCAGCCGTTTAAGGCGGCCCAGCTAGGACGTTTAGCTTCAGAAGCAACGGGTTCTGGAACAGGAACTACGGCAGGAAGCAGTTTTGCTGCGCTCGCAGGCGCAGCCCAAAAAATATCGATCGCCCTCGCGTAAAGGGGGCATTTCACCGGCTAGTCGAGCAGTTAAAGGCCGGGCAGGATTGAAGCTGAGCAGTTAGCCGGATAGGGAACGGCCCCCCGACCGAAACACGGTCTGAGAGTGCGGTCACAAACCCCGGCAGAATTTAAGCGATAAGTGCAAAAGATTCCCAAGCTTGTGCAGCGGACTCGGTGCAGAGAAGAACTCTGTGGCCAAGTCTGTCCCCGGTTCGGGGCAGCATCGCGACGCTCAATCCCTCCCACACCTTTCCTGACTCCACCCCGGTGAACCCCGTCCGAATCGAGTAATTCGGGTCGGGACCGGAGTGTTCGATGAACAAGGAACTATTTGTCTCTTCTACGCCCCACGAAACCAAGGTGGGTTTGGTGGAAGATGATCTGCTCGCGGAAGTCTATCTTGAGCGCGAGAACGAATACACATTAGCAGGGTCCATCTACAAAGGCCGCGTAACCCGCGTGCTGCCCGGCATGCAGTCGGCATTTGTCGACATCGGCCTGGAACGCGATGCCTTTCTTTACGTGTCCGATTTCATGGAGTTGGAAGAGCATGACGACGATCTCACCGATGTCGTCCCCGCCACCCGCAACGTGCCTGACTTGCGCCAGCAGCCCGCTCGTGCGGAAGGTGCCCCCGCAAGCGAAGCGGCTGAGTTCTCGGAAACGTCAGAAACGGATTTGCAGCCCGAGTCAGACCAGGGATTCACCGAGGCGGAAATTCAGAACGAGATCCAGCCCTCGGTTACGACGGCCGGAACGCCAGAGCAAGGTGGCGAGTCACAGAATCGCGAGCGGGGAGGCTTTCGCGGCCGCCGCCGCCGGCGCGGTGGACGTCGCGATGGGCGCGATCGAGGGTCCGACCGGTCAGAAGATCGCGGCCCGGAGAGAACTCCAGAACGCGCGTCGGAACGGAGCTCTGAACAGCGCTCTGAACAGCGCTTTTCCCGGCCTGCAGAAGCAGCGCCCTCCCGCCCAGCCGAGTCTTTTCGCACTCAGCCTTCAGGACCGCCTCCGGGCTACCAGCCACTGATTCTGCCGGGAGAATCGATTTCGAAGTACCAGCGCTATGCGCAACAGGCTCCCGTGCAAGCGCCGGCAGCTCGAGAAGCTGTGCATGAAGCCTCATCTGGTTCCCTTAGTGAACCCAGCGCTCCTGTTTCAGGGTCATTCCCGGAGGATGAGCCCATCTTTGCGACTGGCGAGTCGGTAGCCGAGCCCCTCCACGAGGAGCACGAAGATATTCATGCCGCTCACGAAGAGCATGAAGATCAGGACGAAAACGTTGAGCAAGTGGAATCGGCCTCGACATCTGCCGATTGGAACCAGCAGTTCCGCGCTCCAGAGCCCGCCAGCATGCCTTCGCTTGGCTGGCCCGGCGAGGCCATTGCTGCCGTCGAACAGGAACCAGTCAGGTCGGACGAAGTTGAGCAGGAGATCGAGCATCATGAACCTCTAGCCGACCGCCTCGATGATTCCGCTCACGATTACCGCGAGCATCCCGCTCCGGCGTTCGCCGCGCCCGGCACCATGGAAGAAGAGACTA
>QIAK01000244.1:4545-7392 GCA_003225515.1 Acidobacteriota bacterium
AGGCCAGCCTGCTCACCTGAACGACGCCGCCCGTGAAGCTGTTTCCGAAATACACATGGCATCCATCGCGGAATCGGGCGAGGCACATCTCGTGGAAGGAGCTCCTGCTGGAACCGAGGAAGACAGCGAGGAACTCGAACTGGAAGAGGCACAGGCCGAAGCGGAAGCTATGCTCGATGCCGAAGCCCGAGGCAACGGCACGGTCGACGCCCGCGTGGAAGTTCGCGCCCCGGCGGCGACTGCGGGTTACACGCAGCGTTCGCAGCGTCAGCGTTCCGGTAATGATCGCGAGCGCCAGGGTGGAGGACCGCGCGACCGTCAGCGCCGCGGGGGAGGCCGAAGTCGTTTCCGCCGCCGCGAGTCAGCGCCGGTTCCCCTGATCAGCGATCTGCTTAAAGAAGGCCAGGAAATTCTGGTTCAGATCGCGAAGGAACCCATCGGCAAGAAGGGCGCGCGGATTACCAGTCACATCGCGCTTCCAGGGCGGTTTCTCGTTTACATGCCCACAGTCAACCATACCGGCGTCTCGCGCAAAATTTCATCGGAAGAAGAGCGCCAGCGTTTGAAAAGAATCATTCTGAGCGAGCGCGAGAACGGACACGGCGGCTTCATCGTTCGCACCGCCGCCCAGAGCGCGAGCGAAGATGAACTTCGCGCCGATATACGTTTCCTGAAAGGTTTGTGGCAGGACATCAAAAATCGTGCCGAGAGTTCGAAGCCGCCCGCGCTGATTTATCACGATCTCAACGTCGTGGAGCGCGTGCTGCGCGATCAGGTCACCTCGGACTTCAGCGTGATCTGGGTCGACACCGAACCCGAGTACGAGCGCGTGCTGCGTTTCTTCAACCGCTTCCAGCCCCAGATGGTGAAGCGTGTGAAGCTCTATACGAAAGAGACGCCTCTGTTCGAGCAATTCGGTCTTGGCGAAGAAATGAATAAGGCGCTCAAGTCGAAGGTATGGCTCAAGAGTGGCGGCTACATCGTCATTAACCAGACCGAAGCGCTGGTCGCGATCGATATCAACACCGGCAAATATGTCGGCAAGACCGCGCGCCTGGAAGACACCATCGTCAAAACTAACGTCGATGCGATTAAAGAAATTGTCCGCCAGATTCGCCTGCGCGATCTGGGCGGCATCATCATCATCGACTTCATCGACATGGATGAGCGCCGCAATCGGCAGCGTGTGATGCAGGCGCTTGAAGAAGAACTCCGTCACGATCGCGCTCCGTCGAAGACTCTCCAGTTCAACGACTTCGGACTGGTCGCCATCACCCGCAAACGCGTGAAGCAATCGCTGGAACGCACCATCGGCGCCCCTTGCCCCTACTGCGAGTCCACGGGATATGTGAAGTCTGTGACGACAGTGTGCAACGAGATCTACGTCGAGATGCGGAAGATCGCGAAGCATCTAGAGCACGAAGACGTCATGCTGCGCGTGCATCCGGATGTGGCTAAAGAATTGAAGTCCAATAACGGCCGTTTGCTCAATGAGATGGAAGAGATGACGAAACGCACCATCATCGTGAAGAGCGATCCGGCAGTGCACCAACAGCAGTTCGATATCAACTGAGCTGTCCAGCTCTCAGCTATCAGCTCTCGGCTTTCAAGAGGACGGGCGATTTTGCCCGTCCTTCTTCATGTCCATCTGTTACAAGTCATGTGGGGACAGCCGCTGCTGTCCAGCCGCCAAAGTGTTTCGGGCCGCAGCAATTCTTTACCTATTAGGGTGCCCCATTGTTCGCTTCTTTTGCGAAAAGTGGGAACACGGAAGATGAAGGAGTAGGGTGGCGTGTCTAACTAGCTGACGTTGGCGAGCGTCTTCACCGCAACATCAGCATGGTTGCGCAGCTTTTGGGCGGACTCGTGGATGGCTCTCGCCGCTGGGCCCGCGCCGTTTTGCTCCGCCGACTTCGCAATGCCGCCCGCATCTTCGGTGGAGGTGCTGGCCATATCCAGCAAGACTACGACGGAATCGGCATGCAACTTCCAGAGAGACGACATCTTCTGGCTACGCTTCAGCTCTTCGAGTTCAGTGCTGATGCGCCCGGAAATCGAGACCATTCGGATCAATGTGCGTGCCATGTCGGCGCGCAAACTCTTTTCTTCCAAGTATGAGGCGCTGTACGCGTCCGCTTCAGCCGTTGTCAGCGTCAGATTGAAGAAACGCATGGGAACAACCTGGCGATACTTTGGATCCGCGACTCGCACAAACACCCGAATCGATTCTTCGACGCGGCGGAGTTTGGCTTCCTCGGCCGAAATTTGTTGCGCTGTAACCGCCGGAGGCTGGAACACTGCCGCCACTGCAGGAGCCTTTGCTGTCACCGCTTTCGCAGCTCTGGGAGCCGCTGCTGCACCGCCCGCAGTGCGCGGTGTTTGAGCCACCGGAGTGAGAAGCGACCTTCTGATCGGCGGACGCCGGTCCAGTTCCTTTTTCAACTTTGAGACGCGGCGGAATTTCTCGAGGGTGCTGCCGTAATCGGCGTCCAGCAGTTGCTTCCCCTGAATCGCAGCCACATGGTCAACAGTGACTTCCACGCCATCAACGGTGGTCAGAATGGTCCCGCCCATTTCTTCCAGCGCTTGGCCGAAGGTCTTTATCTCGCCCAGCGCCTTAGCAAATAATTCGTCGAACTTCTTGCCAAAATTTGCGTTGTACGCCGAAACCGTCGCCAAAACACCAGGATGATAAAAGGAAGAGTCGAGCCACTGCTTCAACTCGCGCACCCGGCCAATAATGCCGGAATCAATGAGCATATTGAAATCGCGGAAGCGGGCAATTTCGTCGCGCAAGGGATCGAACCGCCGCAGCAACTGCACGTGCTCCTCGGGCAGCGAGGGCAC
>QIAK01000244.1:7549-8036 GCA_003225515.1 Acidobacteriota bacterium
CACAAAATATCGCAACAGCGCCTCAGCGACTTCAGAATCGGTATCAGGAGTGAGTGCTTGCCGCACCATGGCTGGCGTGATTGCCATATCCAGCAGATGCAGCCAGCGATACATACGGGACAGCGTAGTCGGAAGTTCGCGCTCGGAATGGCGCAACGCGTCCTCGTCAAGACCGCTCGGTATGGGGACATCCCCGCCGAGCGCGTCCCGCATGAGCTTTTGATAAAAGCCCTGGACCGTCGCCAGAATGGCTAATTCAAATCGAAGATCTTCAGCCAAACGCGCCCCCGAAACAAGAGTTACCTTCTGAAACTTTACTAATGTCTAAGTAAAGACGAAAGGTTACTTTTGGTGCAAGTTACTACTGGAGCGATACTCTCATGCAATGAAAGCGGATGTCCCCAGTAGTACATGGCCTTTTGCGCCGGTGATCGGCGAAGGCTCAGAAGGGAAGAGCTCAGAACACAACAGTCTTATTGCCATAAAG
>QIAK01000244.1:8137-8681 GCA_003225515.1 Acidobacteriota bacterium
ACAACATCTTGCTCAATGATTGGCCCATCGTCGAGCACTTCGGTGATGTAGTGACTGGTGGCGCCAATCAGCTTCACACCGCGCTCGAATGCCTGATGGTAAGGCCGCGCGCCTACAAACGCCGGCAGAAACGAGTGATGAATGTTGATAATCCGTTGCGGATACCGGTTGACAAAGTCGTTCGACAAAATCTGCATGTAGCGTGCCAGCACCATGAAATCCGGCTTCTGTTCGCTAATCAAACCCTGAATCTTTGCCTCGGCCTGGTTCTTGTTGTCTTTCGTGACCGAAACAATCGCATAAGGGATCTTGTAGAAATCGGCAACCGCCTGATTGTCCGCGTGATTCGAAATAATCAGCGGGATGTCGCAGGCCAACTCTCCAGACTTGTGGCGATACAGAAGATCGACCAGGCAATGATCGTACTTCGAAACCAGAATGATCATGCGTGGGCGATGCGACGACTGCGCCAGCCGCCACTTCATCTGAAACTTTTCGGCGATGGGAGAGAATTGCCTGCTGAAATCCGCGAGATCTTCTTGAG
>QIAK01000245.1:0-494 GCA_003225515.1 Acidobacteriota bacterium
CAGTTCGTCAGGCCTGAAGATTTTCCCCGCTTTCGTGAGCTCGGCGTCATCAGTGCCTTGCAGCTTTTCTGGGCCGACGCCGGCAACGACACCATCGAAATTCTGAAACCTTATGTCGATGCGGAGATCTACAAATGGCAATATCCCGCCCGCTCCATTCTCGATAATGGCGGCATCATTTCCGGCGCCAGCGACTGGCCCGTTTCAACCGCCAGTGTGTTTCGCGCGATCTATCAGGCGGAAACCCGCAAAGGCAAAGAAGGCGTGCTCGATGCTTCGCAGGCCATGCCTCGCGAAGCCATGTTCTACGCCTACACCCGTAACTCCGCGCGTGCCATGAATCTCGATTCCATCGGAAACATCGCTCCCGGTAAGCGCGCCGACCTGGTCGTTCTGGACCGCGATGTGTTGACAGTTTCTCCGGAGGAACTGCGAGACACGAAGGTTCTGTGGACGATGGTCGCGGGAAAAATCGTCTACCGCGCGAAATAAAC
>QIAK01000245.1:647-3639 GCA_003225515.1 Acidobacteriota bacterium
AAATGCGAGCGCAGCCACGCCGCTCGATGAGATCGCCGCCACCGGACGAGACTTGTTCGAAGCCACCGACGAAACCGGAAACTGCGGACAGACTGTGGCTCCGCTCTGGTCGAGGCGCACGGCTTGAATCGTCGCCGATCCAAAACTCTTCTGGTCCACCCAGAACGTCAACGCTCCATTTCCGATCTGCACGCTCTGCACAAAGAACTGCTGATCCGCCCCGAGCGGCACAATCACCAGTCCATCGGCTCCCCACTTCGGCGCGCCAGTCGAATCAAAGTTCTGTCCGTAAATTCCATTGACCACCTGATTGGAATCTTCTTCCGTCCAGAACAGGAATACTTCCCCGGTCGCAGCTCGATAGGAAGCCGCCGGCTCAACCCTCACGTTCCTGGTGTTGGCCGAAGCCGGAGAACCGTTGTGCGGAAACGCCTCCGCCCCATTAGCAAGTATGTGCTGCGCGAAACACTGCAGCGTGGGCACGCTCGTGTACCAGGCGAAGACCGCGCCTCCCTTTCCGTCATACAAAAAATAAGGGAAGTTGCCGAACTGCAGCGATCCCACGTCGAAAATATCCACGTTGCCGCTGCCCCACAGCACGATCCCGCTCGCCGAAACTTTATTGGCGCGAAGCTGCGAGTTGCTGCCGAAACCCTGGCCGCGCACCCACGACAGGATCACCGATCCATTGTCCGCGGCATGCAAATCGGAGAGTACATAGTTTGACCCGCCTTCGCTGAAAGTTACGCCGGCGCCCCATTGCGGCTCGCCGGCAGCATTCAGTTTCTGCAGAACCACGTTGCTCTCGCTCGTCCATCCCACCACGATACTTCCATCGCTCGTGCCTACAATTTTCGGGTCCGCGTGAAAACTGGAATCTTTCGTCAATTGGACGCCGCGCGCACCCCACAACGGCTTGCCGCCGGGACTCAGTTTGGCGGCAGTCACTTGCTGGTTGTCGCCTTCGCGTGTGTCCAGGAATGCGATTAGGGCATTGCCGCTCGTGTCCTTATCCAGACCGTAGTCCTCAGTGGAACTGTTGGTCAGGTCTGCAACTATCTGTCCATCATGATGGAATTTCTCCTCGCCTCCCGCTCCCAGCCTTTGATAGAAAACGTCATACCCGACTGGAGACTTAGTGGCTGGATTGGCATCGAACCAGCTCACATACCATCCTCTGTTCTGCAGCGGCACGAGCTTCGGCTGCACCTGATCGCTTCCATTATTATTGTCCGCAAGAGCAAGGTTGACGGAGGGATCGGATGACCACTGCGCGAAAGCAGTGGCACAAAAAGCAAATGTAAGCAGGAGGATAGCTGCGGGTCGAATAGCGATTTTCATCAGTAGGTTTCCTGGGAGTCTCTGGGTGGGTCTCTACGAAGGACTCCAGGAATCTACTCTCGATCAAACCGCCCGTCAATCAAGGATTCTGCATCGGCCTGTGCCGCAGGTTTGACACTGGCTTTTTCATCCCGGATGCCGCCTTGTCTTGCAGTGCAATCAGATAGCAGCCTTCATGAATGGCGCGTCCGGATTCGTCTTCCTTCGCGGATTCCAGTCTGACGGGCTTTCGGCAAACCGGGCAACTCGGAAGTTTCGCAATCGAATGGTCAAACATGCAAGACCTTGCCCTGAATGCACAATTGAGCCTCTAACAACGGACCACCCATGATTGGAAAATAAAAGACCTTAAAAAACCTTGAGCCCGGCGCACTTCGCGCAACGGCACTCAAACAGCGGATTCGACGGCATCGCCAGATGTCCGCACCGTCCGCAAATGCGTCCTTCGATCCCTTCTGCGTCCGTCATCACCTTGAACTCGCCGCTCTCTACGCAATACGGACAGCGCACCATCTTGTCGCGACTCCGACCGTTTGTTGCTGGCGGCTCTGAGTTCACCATTAAGTATGGTTTGGTTTGAGGTGTTCTGCTTCTCTCTCTCACTCGAGGTCCCCGACAACGAATGTTCTGGTTCCCAGGATGCTACGCTAGGCCACCCAGATCGTCTGCACGGTAAGCGCCATCCGTACGTGCGCCTTAGTACAGACAAACGACCTGAATAAGAGTAGCGTGAAGTCGTCTCTCTAGCATTGTGCCGCCATCCGCCCGTTCATGGCAAACGGTCCCTTGCGAAAGTCAGATCGATTCCATGCAGCGCAAGGAGCCATTTTGGCGAAAATCCCTGTCGTTCGTTCTCCCAAATCCTTGGGTGTATTTAATAAAGAAGATGGAGATGGAAGACAACTAGGTAATTCCATTCTTCGTAACCTGCCCCGTGCCGAGAGCACGCAAATTTTTCCTGTGCTGGAATTCGTGCGCCTCAAGTTGCATCAGGTCTTACACGAGTCTGGCGAAACCATCCGCTCGGGATATTTCCTGAATGACGGACTAGCCTCGGTGCTCACCACCCAACCGGACGGCAAGACCGTCGAAGTAGGCTTAATCGGAAAAGAAGGATTTGTCGGTTCCTCCGTCGTTTTTGGATTTAAAACCAGCGGCTTACGCGTTGTCACGCAGGGCGACGGAACCGGTTATCGGATCGATGCCGACACTCTGCTCAGGCTCCTGCCGCAATGCCCGGAACTCCAAAAGAATCTGCAGCGTTTTTCCATGATCATGGGCATGCAGTCCACGCAACTGGCAGCCTGCAACCGCTTGCATGATGTCGTCGAGCGCCTCGCACGATGGCTGCTGATGAGCCAAGACCGCCTTGGCAGCACTGCCATGCCGCTCACACAGGAATTCTTGTCGCAAATGCTGGGCACCCGCCCGGCCAGCGTGACCGTCGCAGCCGGTGTTTTGCAAAAAGCCGGAATGATCGAGTATTCGCGGGGAAGCGTCCGAATTTTGAGCCGTCAGAAACTCGAAGAATCTTCCTGCGACTGCTACGGTGTAATCGAACGCCAAAAACAAAAATGGCAAAGCGAAGCCGGCATGCCAACCTCATAGCACCGGCCGATCCCATAAAAAAGGCGCCGGAAGGGCTCCGGCG
>QIAK01000245.1:3723-5588 GCA_003225515.1 Acidobacteriota bacterium
CTTTATTTACTCTCCGCCACCGACGGAGACGGATTCGCCCCAAAATCCCCCCGGCGACTGTTCACCGCGGTTCGCGCAGCCCGTGCGCTGGGCTGATTGGCGGCAGCGGCTCCGTAGCGCTCCAGCAGTA
The DNA here is from genome assembly GCA_003225515.1 of Acidobacteriota bacterium. GTDB lineage: Bacteria > Acidobacteriota > Terriglobia > Terriglobales > Acidobacteriaceae > Sulfotelmatobacter. The sequence continues at coordinate 3,854 of QIAK01000245.1, forward strand.
CGGGAGCCATCGCGTTCTCGGCCTCTTTCACGAAAATCATCTTGTTCTCCGAAGCCATGTCCACGCGGACGAAATCCCCCAGTTTCACCTGTCCGGTCGCAACCAGATTGGCCAGTGGAAACACCAGGTTGCGCTCGATCGCGCGCTTCAGGTGACGCGCTCCATACCGCGGATCGGTGCCTTCCTTCAGCAAATACTCTTTCACTGCCGACGTGCAATTGAACACGAACTGATTCGTGCCCGCTGCCATCAGCACGCGCTGCTGTACCATGCCCAATTCAATATCCAGAATCTGCGACAGGTGCTCATCCCGCAGCGTCTTGAAGACGACTGTCTTGTCGATGCGGTTCATGAACTCCGGCGTAAACTTGCGCCGCGCCGCTTCGACTTGGGCTTCTGTCCGAAACCGAGTCCTCCGGTGATCAGCTCGCTCATCTCGCCTGCGCCCAGGTTCGAGGTCAGAATGATGATGCATTGAGAAAGATCCACGCGCCGGTTATCGCCCAGCGTCAGTGTCGCCTTGTCCAGAATTCCCAGCAATAACTGCCACAGTGAATCCGAGGCCTTCTCAATTTCGTCAAACAGCAGAATCGAGAGCTTCAGCTTTTCGGTGAACCACTGGTTCAAGGCTTCCTGCGTCAGCAGCGGGTGCGTCTCCCGATGTCCAAGGTATCCCGGAGGCGAACCAATCAGCTTTGCAATCTCATGCGAATGCTGGAACTCCGCGCAATCAATCTTGATGCATGCCCGTGCGTCTCCAAACAGTGACTCAGCCATGGCTTCGACCACTCGCGTTTTTCCAGATCCCGTGGGTCCCAGGAAGAGCAGGTTTCCTACTGGACGTCCGGGCGCATTCAAACCCGCCAGAAACATCTGATAGATTTCGACGACCTTTTCGACAGCTGCGTCCTGCCCCACAATACGGCGGCGAAGGGCGGCATCAAACTCTCCAGCATCGTTGCTGCGACGGTTTGGATCGAGCACTGTTGCAAGGTTCGTTCTCATAAGATCATGCGCCGGGCTCCCGGACATTTTCCCTTTCGCGAGCCGTTTTCTTTGGCTCTGGCCTATCTATTTCCGGATCCTGTAGGTCTTTCTCCGTGTCTTGCCCCACTTTCGAGAAGCAGGCCCACTTGCCGCCACTTCCCGCATCCGGCTGTTATTAGAAATAAGCAACCTTCTGGCCACGCCCGTCTCAGATCGCTCAACATCAGCAACCCTCACATCCGCCAAGGCTTAGCGGTACGTTGTGCCAATTCGATGGCAAGCAATTGACAGGCTCTCGAAGCCAAAGAGAAATACTTTGCACCATCAAGGAAGGAACCTGTACTAGCACCGAATACTTGAGAACCGGCATGGCGTTTAGAAAAGTACGCGGCGACCGCCGCTTCGGCCGTACCGCGAAGGCGTAGCCGAGCGGATTCTAAGAAAGCTTGCTGGCCGCTGTTAACTGGCCCCTGTTCCCTGGCCCTAAACACTGAACGTGTTACTCCACCCGTAACTAGCGGCACCTGAAACCCGCAGCTACTATCGCAAACAGGTAGGTTTCGCGGAGGATCGCTTGCGCCTTTCGTCTATTCGCATCATCGCTGGGATTTCTTGTCTCTTTTTCGCCGCTGCCGCATGGATGGTCGGCTCGCACTCTTCAACCGAGTTCACTGCCGAGGCTCAGACTGCGAAGCCCGCGCAGGTAGCGCAACTCCGCACCACCAGGGTGACGGCGGCAAAGTCCGCG
>QIAK01000409.1 GCA_003225515.1 Acidobacteriota bacterium
TAAGATTTCCAGGATCATCAGCCGCCTGCCGGACATTCTACCGGGTGAAAATAGGAAAAGTTTTTCCCATCCTGCCGTTTTGCTCCCCCCAGCATTGCCGTCCGAGGTTCATCGCAACCCACCCAATCACCATAACCTGCGTGGCAGCTTCTTGAACATCACTTGGGTAACCGCCGGAGGTAAACCAATGGGCCATGCCGAAGCTGACTGAAACCGCGGTTTCGGTCTTCTCCGGGTGCTCTCATTGTGTTGAAAAATAAGGCTCTGTCCGGTTCGCGAAACCAATGGCAACACCCCCTTTCCACCCCAAGGTGGATTCCAACTGCACACTATCCCGCTGGATTTTGCGTTGCGTGCCCAAACTGTTTCGCTTATTCTGGTGCTTTCCTGGGCTCTCCTTAGTTGCAGCCATGAGTCATTTGGTGCAGACCGAAATTTCAACAGTGCGCCGGAATTCCATCCCACTTCCTTCCGCTCTTTAGGGGCTCTCATTCTCTGGCTGTACTGGCCAACCTTGGGTCGACTGATAGGCCAGTGGTGGAACGATCCCAACTTCTCTCATGGCTTTTTTGTTCCACTTTTTTCTGCTTTCGTGATCTGGCAGGAAAAAGATCGGCTCGCCAGCATCCTGCCCCGCCCATCCTGGTGGGGCCTAGTTCCCCTGGTGATCGGCCTGGGAGTGCTCGTGGTTGGCCGGATGGGCGCGGAACTCTTCCTCGATCGCTCTTCGTTGCTTCTCGTTCTGGCTGGGATCGTGATCGTTTTTGCCGGGTGGACTCTGTTTCGCGCGATTTTGTTTCCGTGGGCATTTCTGCTCATGATGATTCCCATTCCCACGATCGTTCTTAACCAGATCACCTTCCCTCTGCAATTGCTGGCTTCGCGGGTTGCTGCCATGGTGCTGCCGCTTTTCGGCGTGCCGGTGCTGCGGGAAGGCAATGTAATCAACCTTCCTGCTATGCCTCTCGAGGTAGCGGAAGCCTGCAGCGGCATTCGTTCGCTGATGTCGCTTATAACCCTCGCTATCATCTATGGATTTCTGATGGAAAAGCGCGTTTGGGTGCGCTGGTTGCTCGCTTTCGCCTCCGTGCCGATCACCGTTTTCGCCAATGACGTCCGCATCGTCGGCACTGGATTGCTCGTCCAATATTGGGATCCCGAAGCCGCCGAGGGCTATTTTCACGCTTCGTGGGGATGGATCATCTTTGTGGTTTCGCTGGTCATGCTCTACGCTGTGCACGCACTCGTGCGGCTGGCATTCCCCGAGAAAGGTGCCGAAGCATGAGGGAATCCACGATCCCACGTTTCGTCATCGCGGCCCTGCTCATTGCCGCCGCAGCTTTTTTTCTACAAAGCCGCGCTCGCAGCGAAGTCTTCCCGCCCCGCCTGGAGTTGAAGCAGTTTCCTACTGAAATCGACGGTTGGACCGGGCAGGATATTTCCATCGAGAAAGATGTTCTCGATATTCTTCGCCCCAGTGACTATCTGCTCCGTGTCTATCAGAATCCCCAAAAGAATGAATACGTAGACTTGTTCATTCCCTATTTCCGCAGCCAGCGAGCCGGCGAGTCTCCCCATTCTCCCCAGCACTGCCTGCCGGGAGCGGGATGGGCTCCGGTCGAAAATGAACGGGTTATGCTCAACTTGCCCGGCCACAAGCCTTTTCCCGCGAACCGCTATCTCATCGCGAAAGGGGATTCGCGGCAACTCGTTCTTTACTGGTTCTGGGCGCACGACCGCGGAGTTGCCAGCGAGTATTGGGCGAAATATTATCTCGTTGCCGACGCCATTCGCATGAATCGCAGTGATGGATCTCTGGTACGCATCATGACCACGCTCAAACCCGGCGAAAGCTCCGAAGCTGCGCAACGCCGTGTCATGCCCTTCGCCAGCCAGGTGGTTTCCATGCTTGACGACTACATCCCACGCTGATCGCAATTCCTGCGGCGAGATCCGATCCGCCGGCCAGAGTAACAGGAGTAACTTTTACGGCAACTTTGCTTGCAGTATGATGAGTTGATTCACGGCATAAACTTGCTTATTTACTCCGTGCTTGCAATTGGAGAAACACGATGAGCCGTTTTATTTCCATCCGCTTGCTGCTGTCCTGCTTTTTGATCGCGCTTTTCGCCACCGGATGCTCGCGCGATCCCAACGTTCGCAAACAAAAATATTTCGAGAGCGGCGGAAAATACTTCGACGAAGGCAAGTACCGCGAGGCCGCGATCCAATATTCCAATGCCGTGCAGATTGATTCGCGCTTCGCCCAGGCCCATTATCAGCTTGGGCAGGTTTATCTCAAGCTGGGCGATACTACGCGCGCGTTTCAGGAGTTAAGCCGCACCGTGGAGATCGCTCCCGACAATTATCGCGCTCACACTGATCTCGCAAATCTTCTGGTGACCGTACGAAATCCCGACGGCAAGCCAGTGCCGGATGCTATGGTTCGAGCCAAGGGACACCTCGACATTCTCCGCGATAAGCAGCCCAATAATCCTGAGACTCACGAGGCCTGGGCCAACTATTATGCAGCGCAGAGCAATATTGGCGCCGCTATGCAGGAGATGCAGCAGGCTATCGCATCCAACCCCAACCGCTCCGAGTCGTACCTGCTCCTCGCGCTCTTTCAACTCCGCTCCGACTTACCCGACCAGGCGGAGGTCAACTTCAAGAAGGCCACGGAAGTCGATCCTAAAGCCATGAACGCGCAGCTGGCTCTGGGCGGCTTCTTCCAGTCCCGCAACCGTTTGCCGGAGGCCGAACAGCAATTCAAGCACGCCATCGTAGTGGATCCGAAGAGTGCGGCGCCACGCGCCGCGCTGGTGCGCCTGCTCATGCAGCAAGGCAAGAAGGATGAGGCGGAATCCTTCCTGCGCCAGACCAGGAGAGATCTTCCCAACATTCCCGAAGACTATCGCATGCTGGGTGATTTCTATTTTGCCTCCGGCGATCTCGACAAAGCCACCACTGAATACGCTTCTCTCTACAGCGATCATCCAAAAGATCTTCAAGTCAAAAAGAATTACATTCAGCTCCTGATTTTGAAAAACCGTATTGACGAGGCCAGCAAGCTGAACGATGAGATCCTCAAGTCGAACGGTCACGACGTGGAGGGCCTGGTCTACAAAGCTCAGGTGCAACTCCGGAAGAATGATGCCACTGGAGCCGTCGACTCCTTACGCGCCGCTCTCAGAAATGATCCTGACAACGCCGTCGCTCACTACCAGCTTGGAGTGGCCTCTTTGCAGCAGAACAATGACTCGCAGGCTGAGTCGGAATGGCGTGAGGCTGTACGCCTTCGGCCCGATCTCACCGATGCGCAGCGCGCACTAGCCAGCCTGGAATTTCGTCGTGGCGATGTGGATGCGGTCATGCAGACCGCACAGCAGATCATCAACGCCCAACCCTATTCGGCCGACGGCTACCTGTGGAAAGGCGTGGCAGAAATAGCCCGCCAAAAATATAACGACGCCCAGCAGGATGCCCAGCAAGCTATGCAGAGGGCTCCACAAACCCCCGCGCCCTACATCCAGATGGGCAACGTTCATCTTGCGCAGAAGCACTATGCCGACGCCGTGAAGTTTTATCAGCAGGCACTCGACAAAGATCCCAACTCCGCCGAAGGCCTAAGCGGCGTGATGAACACCTATTTCGCAGAAAAGGAATACGACAAAGCCATCGCCGCTGCTAACGCTCAAATTGCCAAAGCACCTAACAACGCCAACTTCTATGATCTGCTCGGCACCGCGCTGTTTAACGGCAGAAAAGACCTGGCCGGCGCCGAAGCCGCCCTGCGCAAGGCGATCGATCTCGACAAGAACAATATCGATGCCCTCGAAAAACTCGGCAAAGTGCAAGTGCAGGAAGGTTCCGCCGACAAAGCTCTCGCGCTCTACCAGCAGTCGATCAAGGACAACCCCCGAGAAGTCATGTTCTACATTCTCTCGGGTGAGCTTTACGAAGCCAGGAAAGATTGGGATCAAGCCAAGAGTATGTACCAGCAGGCGCTGAGCATTGCTCCCGGTCATCCGCTGGCGTCCAATAATCTTGCTTACGTAATTCTTGAGCAAGGTGGAAATGTGGACGTCGCGATGGGTCTGGCGCAAACCGCCCGCCGCGGCATGCCTGATTCGCCCAATGCCGCGGACACACTGGGCTGGGCTTATTATCAAAAGGGCATCTACCAATCCGCGATCAATCAGTTTCAGGAAGCATTACGGCTCGGCGAAAAGCGTGGGGAGCCTGACGATGCCGACCTGCACTACCACCTCGGCCTCGCCTATCAGAAGGACAACAAAGCCGCGCTTGCCCGGCAGCAACTGGAGAAGGCTGTAAAGCTTCGTCCCGACTACGCCGACGCTCGCAAAGCCTTATCGGACTTGCGCGGCTAACCTGATTCGGTGATTTGGCACTAATGAAAAACCCCGCCTCGCGGCGGGGTTTTTATTTTTGGTGAAGGGCCGATTAGCTCTTCAGTTTGCGGCGAACCACTCCAGCCAGACCGATCAATCCCGTTCCCAACAGGCTCAAAGAACCCGGCTCAGGAACTACGACGGTCGTGTCTCCACTCGAGATGGTGGTGGTGCCATTGAAGTAGCCCTTGCCGGTGTTGATCGTCAACTGCACGGTCACACCAACCGAAGATGCTCCCTCGTTGGTTCCCGAAAGGGTACCGACCAGCGTGTAATTGTGAGTGCCGTTGGCAAGTGTATAAAGCGTCCAGGTCACGGGACCATCGAAGGTTCCGGTGAACAGGGTGCCGCTCGGAACGCCGTTGCTGCCGTTACCAGTGATGGTGAACGAACCGCCGCCCGCGAACGTGCCGCCCATCTGCAAGGAACCGCTGATGAGTGCTCCGGTTGTGAAGCTGACGCTGCCCAGGTTGTTCCCCGTGATCAGCCCGCCCCCGTTAAGCCCATTGACAGCAATCAAGGTCGATCCGCTCAACGACATTCCGCTGCTCGAACCGGTCAAGGTGCCGCCGCTGTTGGTGTAGTCTATGCCGCTGCCGGCAAACATTGCCGTTGGCAGGGCCAGTGCCAACACAGCAAGCAAGAGAAGTTTCTTCATTGTACGGTCTCCTAGGATTTACTTCGCCCGGGTCAAATTGAAAATTGATAAGACGCGTGGCTTGCACCTTATGAGGGACTTAATACCTAAGGTGCGCCTGTTAAAGTGCACCCCGAGTACCAAAGCAGGTAAATTCGTAACTCAAGGCAATGCAACTACTTAGGGGACATTCTTAAAAGTGCCTTGAGGGGTAAAGTGAAAACATCTGCGCAACAACGCAAAAACCTTGGGGAAACCGCACTGGGCGCGGGAACTGGTTTGAATGAGAAGACGTCCTGCGGCTGACCCAAACTAGTTGGAATGCACCCGGAGACTGGCTGCCCCATGCTTTGTGATTTTCGAATCCTGGGCATTCGTGCTGTCGGAAGAGGAGATTTTCCTCCGACCGGTGCAATCGAGAAGAAATCAATCGAGAATAAGTGAGAGAATTTAGCCCCTTGGACGTCAGTCAGCCGCGACGTCTCGCTTGGGAGCGTCTTCTTCGCGGCGTTTCACCACACGATTCGAGGGCAGGCCAGCATCGCGAATTTTGTAGAGCAACGCGCGATAGCTGATGCTCAGGGCCCGCGCCGCCTGTTTGCGGTTCCAGTGGCAATTCTGCAGAACTTTCAGGATGACCTTGCGCTCCAACTCGCGTACGGCCTGGCGGGTGAGCTTCTTCAACGAGATCTGGCCATCGACTGGGAGATCCGCGTTGAAGAAATTGGAATCCCGCGGCGTCAGATCACTCGAGATGACTTCCTCGTTGCCCAGGATTACGTAACGCTTGATCAGATTTTCCAGTTCGCGTATGTTGCCCGGCCAATGATACTTTCGCAACTCCGACATCAGTTCATTCGATAGCGCACGCGCCCGGCAGTTGTATTTTCGGTTGTGGTACTCAAGGAAATACGCCACCAGTTCAGGAATATCGGTGGCCCGTTCGCGCAGCGGAGGCAGGTGAAGATTCACCACATTGATCCGGTAAAACAAGTCGGATCGGAACGTGCCGTTTTCAATCTCCTGCTCGAGCTTTCGGTTGGTAGCGCATACCACGCGCACTTCAACTTTCTTGTCTTCCTGCGCGCCGATGCGGCAGAACTGTCCATCTTGCAATAGCTGCAGCAATTTCGACTGCAGCGACATATCCAATTCTGAAATCTCGTCGAGAAACAGGGTGCCGCGGTGTGCCATTTCAACCCGGCCCGGCTTCATTCCATAGGCGCCGGTAAATGCTCCCTTTTCGTAGCCGAATAGCTCGCTCTCTAGAAGGGTACCCGGAATTGCGGGGCAGTTTACCTTCACCCAAGGCCCCGTGCGCCACGGTGATGCCGCATGAATCATGCGAGCGATGATATCTTTCCCAGTTCCGCTCTCCCCCTGGATGAGAACCGGAACATTCGCGCCGGCCAGTTTGGTCAGCCGATCACGGACGGCCTGCATGGCATCGGTGCGCCCGAAAACGATTGCATCAGGCGGCATTTCCCCCAATGGCTGGGCGAGCGTATTCACACTGCTGCTTGTCATGGCTGGTTGCTGTTAACGAGGGGGAGATGCTCTAACTGCATCCAGAAAGCCAAAGGCGGTCTGGCAAAACTTTGCACCACTCAAATCTAGCTTATGTAGTTGAACCGCATCAACTTACCAAAGAGCCGGAGTGGCACACCCTGGTAATCACGCAATGATCTAAGGGTAACACTCTCAGGGGGACGATGCGCAAACATTTTCACACGGCAGACGCGATTTTGCGACGTCCGGGGGTGGGGGAGGGTGAAAGGAGCAACGGCCGGGCGAACTTCAGGCCCAACAAATAATATCCATCTGCGGGAGTGGTGCGAAGCGCCTTAGCACGCAGACTCCGTGAAGCTCTCGGCAGCATTGCCAACGCTGCCACGGGAGCGCTCGGAATTTCCAGCCGAATCTGCGCAATTGCTGGCAAAAGGCGACGAATCGCTACCAGCATTCCTCCGGCACTTACGTTCAGCGCAGTCGCGAACTCCAGAAATTCCTTGCCTTTGCTATCCCGGCTGCGAACAAAGACGGGAATTGCAAGCGGCAACCGACTCCATTTACGCCGCTCGTGACCCGCCCTCCCGCCGATCATGCAGACCTCTCCAAGGCTCTAGACCCCTGCGTCAGAAGCACATCAGGGGCCAAATCTTCGGCAAACAATGGGTGAAATACGGCATCACAGGTATGTTCCCCTAGACTTAGACCCCAAAACCCGCGACGACACGGATATCTCCGCTATTTATGTTCGCCTTTCTTTCACTTCAGCGAAATCGCCCATTTGGAATGTCAAGCTTCCAAAAGTGCAACCTTTTGCTACACTTGGGTAATTCCCGTGCATTTTCCGTTGACAACAAATTGGGACTAACATACGATTTTATTACTGGCATTGGTTTTGAAACGACCAGTCCAGTTCCCCCTCTCCCCGTTAACCTGTGGTTTATTTCCTAATGGCCACTACTCAAAAGAACACGTGTGTTCCCGACTCCGCGGCACCCTCAGGCGCAGTCCAAGGTGCTGCTTTGGCCGGCCCTGATAGCGACATTCCCAGTCCCGAGAACTTGCTGCAGGAGTACAAGGAGTTGCGCGAGCGCTTTCAGCGCACCACCAACGCGCTGGCCTCTGCCGCCCACGATCTTAAGACGCCCCTCTCAATCTTGAATGGCTATGTCGAGTTGCTGCAAAGCGAGAAATTGGGTCCGGTCAGCGACCGTCAGCGCGAGGTACTGCAAGACATGCGGGCCAGTGGAACGCGCCTGCAGCAGTTTATTCAGGACTTCCTGACTTATAGCGCGCTTGAAATTGGTGGGCTGCGGATGCAGTTTGATCCCGGCAATGTCAACGACTGCCTGTCCGACATGTGCCGTCTCTGGTCCAATCGCTTCCAGGGGAAGGGTCTCGCGCTCTATTTTCTGGCGAACGACAAGCTGCCGGTATTTCCTTTCGATTCACCCAAGCTGGAACGCGTGATCTCGAATCTGCTGGAGAACTCGTTCAAGTTCACTCCGCAGAGCGGAACCGTCTGGCTGCACGCTGAACCCTATATGTGGGAACGCCGTACGGCGGCGCAGCCCTCGTCCTCCGAGCGCCGCCGCCAGAACCTGACTCAGCCCAATTCCGTGAAGGTCAGCGTTTCGGACACCGGACCAGGAATTCCCGCGGAGTTTCACTTGGAAATTTTTGATGACTTTTTTCGCCTTCCCGGCACCGAAGCTCAGGACGGTATGGGACTGGGCCTGGCGATCGCGCGCCGCCTCGTGCAAGGCATGGGTGGAAAGATCTGGGTCGAAAGCGAGCCCGGCGCAGGCTGCAAGTTTTCGTTCCTGATCCCTTATAAACCGGCTGTCGCCGGCACCAGCAAAGGAAAAACCCGATGACCCAAACCGCCAAGATTCTGCTGGTGGACGACGAACCCGGCATGCTCCGCTACATCAAGACGCTCTTGGAAGTGGATGACTACAAAGTTGAAACTGCGACCACCGGCGAGGAAGCCCTGTTGCGGGTAGAAAAGGGACTGCGGCCCGACCTGGTTCTGCTCGATGTGCTCATGCCCGGCATCGACGGCTTGCAGACTCTCGAGCAACTGCGCCAGCTTCAGCCCGGCGTGAAGGTAGTGATGTTGTCCTGCGTTAACGACACGCGCAAAGTTGTCCACGCGATGAAGTTGGGCGCTCAGGATTATCTCACCAAGCCATTTCAGAAAGCGGAGTTGGACGCAGTCATCGATCTCAGCCTCGGTCAGGGCAAACAGACTTACAGCGGGGACGTCGAAGAACTCTCCGACGATGTTTTCTTCATCGCGGCCAGTCCTGCTATGAGAAAGATCCGCTCGCAGGCCGCACTTGTGGCCAATGTCGACATTCCCGTGCTCCTGCTGGGTGAAAGCGGAACCGGCAAAGAAGTGCTCGGGCGCCTGATTCACAAGCTATCGCCGCGCGCGCATCGCACGTTCCTGAAGGTGAATTGCGCGGCGGTTCCCGCGGACCTTCTGGAAAGCGAACTGTTCGGCTACGAACAGGGCGCTTTCACCGGAGCGACCCACGCCAAGCCGGGAAAATTCGAACTCTGCAATCGCGGAACGATTCTGTTGGACGAAATCGGCGAGATGCCGCCGCTTCTGCAAGCGAAGCTTCTGCACGTATTGCAGGATCAACAGTTCTCGCGTCTGGGAAGCCGCTCCATCATCAAGGTGGACGTACGCATTCTGGCCGCCACCAACATCAATATTCCCGAGGCTCTGGCCAATAAGCGCCTGCGTGAAGATCTCTACTATCGGCTGAATGCATTCACCATGCAGATCCCGCCGCTGCGCGATCGCAAGGAAGAAATTCCAATTCTGCTCAAGCACTCCATGTCGCGGATGGCCGAGCGATACGCGCGCGCGCCGCTCCCGCTCTCTCCGGCATTGCTGCAAGCGTGTCAGAACCATTCATGGCCCGGCAATCTTCGCGAGCTGAATAATTTTCTGAAGCGCTACCTGATTCTCGGCGACGAAAAACTGGCCGTCTCGGAACTGCTTCCGCGCAACGATGGCAACGGCGGAACGCCCGGAGATTCCTCAGGCCGTGGGGCGGACGCGGGCGGCTTGAAATCGCTGGCGCGCACTGCCAAAGATGAAGCCGAGGCCCAGGCCATCACCCAGGCTCTGGAGCAGACGAACTGGAACCGTAAGCAGGCGGCAGCGATTCTCCAGATCAGCTATAAAGCTCTGCTCTACAAGATCCGTCAGTACGGCATCGCTGAGGCCAAGGGCGGCCATCACAAACTATCGGCAGGAGCCTAGCGCAAAAGTAGCGAGCTACACCCCCGCCATGGGATTTTTCTTGCATCTCGCAGCACTCTACGGAACCGCTAGAGTAATCGTCTGGCTCTTGGTGTCGCTGTTGGATGTCGCCGTGACCGTGATGGTGTAGGTCCCGGCAGGAGTTCCGCTCACGGGCGCTGGCGTGCTCTTGCTGCTGCACGCGGGTTGCAGCAGGAGCAACGCAAACAGAGCGCAGAAGAATAATATTCCCAGGATGCGGCGACGACGCCGTCCCCCGCCTGCTCCCACACCGAGTAGAGTCAACCCCGGAAGCGCCAGCCAGATCGCATAAAAGTGTCGCGTCAATAGACTCGCCGCCGGAGTCACGACCGGCCGCGCGGTGGTCGTAATATTCAGCGTCGAAGAACCAGGACCAAGCAGCGTGACCGATTGAGTTGTGAAGTTGCATGTCGCACCCACTGGCAAGCCGCTGCATGACAGTGAAATGCCATGCGAATAAGCGGGACTAGGATTGAGTTGCACTTGATAAGACGCCGTTTGCCCCGCCGCCTGCACGCTTCCATTGGCGGGGCTCACCTGCATCGTGAAGTCCGACATTAACGCGCCTACTGAGGTTTGCGCCAGCACAATGTTGCCCTGTGTCATGGCCTGCACCGTGCCGCCGTTGAACGCTGCCTGAGCTCCGCTGCTGTTCGGGGTAGGAACGACTACGATCGTCACCGACGACGTCGAGCCCGACTGCAGCGGCGGAAGAGAGCAACTCACATTGGTGTTCGTTGATCCGCCACCGCAAGTTCCCGCCGTGGAGCTTGCGGAAACAAGCGTAAGGGGAACACTGGTGTTCGCAGAGCTGAGGTTGTCGGTAACAGTGATATTGTTAGCCAGATCGGGCCCGTTGTTGGTCACGGTATAGGTGAATGTCGCCTGGCTGCCGGCATCGATATAAGTCTGGTTGGTGCCTTGCGTCAGGGTACCGTTAATCGTCAAGCTCAATGCCGATCCCAGCTGAGCTACAAACGAATCGGTGCCGCCGTTGATGTTCGGCTGCAAGGGTTTTGACAGCGGGAAGAGCGTGGTCGAATCAGTGTCCCCGGAGAAGTATGAGTTCTGGTTTACATCCAGCGTGACGCCAGTGCCCTCGTCGACGCCGGTTCCACCAAAGTAATTCGCCCACGACGAGGCCGTCGTCGATCCGGAAACCGCGACCGTGTTCAGCCGGGCCATGAACGCATCCTGCGTGCCAAGGAGGGCACTCTGGATAGGATTCGATGCCGGGGCTACGGGGAAATCAACCGACTTCGTCCATCCGGTCACCACCGCGCCGCTGCCTGAATCCACTGCGATCGCCAGCCCAGCTTCGTCGGCGGTTCCTCCGAGATATGAGAAATAATTCAGCGCCACGTTTGTTGTCGTCGTGGTGCTGTTGGTCGGATTGCTCAGACGCGCCACGAAGGCGTCGTTCGCTAGAGTTGCAGGAGCAGGGCAAGTCACGCCTGCTGCCGGATTTACAGGCGTGTCCAGGCAGCGTTGATAGGCGGCGGAATTATTCAGAGTCGCGACTGCGGTTCCAATGTCGGTGGAGTCCGTGGTTCCGACGATATAAACGTTGGCCGCGCCGTTATCGATTGCGACGCCTGTTCCCGCGTCATCCCCCGTTCCACCCAGATAGGTCGACCAGATCAGTTGCTGCCCCTGCGATATGTTCGGGTTGACGTTGAGCTTCGCCACGAAAGCGTCCGACGCAGTTGCGGGAGTCGTGGTATCGCACGTTGCAGGATTCGTAATGGTGGCAGGGGGCGCTTGATCCAAACACGGCTGGAATGCATTCAGGATGGGAAAATCGGTAGTGCTGCATCCCGAACATCCGGTGTATAGAAAATTTGTAGCACCGGTGAAGTAGACAATGCCAGTGGTGTTATCGACGGCAATGCCGCCGCCGATTGCAATCGGATCCGTAGTGTCGAAAACGCCTCCGCCAAAATACGTTGAGTACGCGATGCTGTGGGTCCGCGGCGCCAGCGTGTTCACCTTGGTCACGAAAAATTGCGCCTTGCCGGGCGCTCGTGACGCGCTCTGGAAGGGCACTCCCTGCGGCACGTTGCTGGCCGGAAATTGATCGCTGTCGCTGGACGCATCGGTCGACGTCGTCGTGCCCGTAACATAAATATTCCCCGAAGCGTCGATCGTCATTCCGGTGGCAATATCAGTACCGTTGCCCGAAAGGTATGAAGAATAGAGTGGCACTGTGGCATCGAACTTCAGTTCAGTCACGAATGCGTGAGTGCCTGGACTGGCGGGAGTTCCCTGATAAGCGGTGGTAGCGGTGACGGGAAAATTGGTCGACGAAGTTGTGCCCGCCAGGAACGGATTGCCCCCGGCGTCAACCCGAATTCCAACCGGGTAGTCAACTCCATCGCCTCCCAGATAGGTGACGTAATCAAGCGTGGCGGCGAGGGAACCCAAGGGTGGCGTGATTTTGGCGATATAGACGTTTTGCGAAGTGGACGTATTCAGAGCGGGCTGAAAAACACCCACGGTCGTGGGGAGGTTTGGCGATGTGGTCGAGCCCGCAAGATAAATGTTAAAGCTTCCATCCACCGCGACGTAAGTCGAACTCTCGTCGCCGCTGCCGCCGAAGTACGTCGAGAAGCTGAGGACCGGATCGATCACCAGTTCGCGGGAGTGATCGTAGGGTCCGATGGTGAATCCGGCGCGGTTCGCGCCGCGCAGCACAAAGCTACCCTCCACGGCTTGCTGCACCCCGGCAATTTCCTGGTACACGCGCGGAGCCTGAAGCTGCACGCTGCCGCCTTCGCCTCCGCCCACAATGACCAGCGCTCCATCCTTCAACTCCAGACGCTTGGCTCCATTGAATTCGAGTTCGGCCTGCGCCGGATCAGACCCAGGCGCGACCTGGAAGTCGTACTCTAGCCGTCCCTGGTTCCCGTAGAAAACCAGATTGATTCCGGGATAAATGTTCTCGTAGCGAACTTTGGCAAACTGCTGCACGCCATGCTTCCACTTCGCGGGATCATTGCCGAGAAAATAGTTACTCTTACCGGGAAGCAGGTCCGCGCCCGTCAGGTTGGCATTCGGATTCGCTCCGGCTAACTTCATCTGCACCGATTCCACGCGGCTTTGCGACGCCTTCTGCTTTCCCGAGCTGGAGTGCGACATCAGGCTCAGGGTTGCGCCCTCGGAGCCCAGAAAAAGGCTGTAACCCGATCCTCGGGTCACGAACTTGGCGCGCGAATCGTTGGGATCGAGGCTGCCTTGTCCCTGATTCGGTTCGAAGATCAGCGGCAGCCCGGCAAATAGCGAGCGCGCTCGCGCCTGCAGATTTCCTTCCGCATCACGCGGTTGGCTTGGCGCGGCAGCCATCAGGCTTGCTGGGATTGCCCACTGCCCGGCGGTCGTCTCCTCTGAAATGCGTGGAAGCTGGGCCGCGGCATTCGCGGCGGCGTGGCGTGAGCGGGAACCCCACCCGAGAACTGCGCATCCTGCCGCAAGCAGCACCAGCCCAGCGGCCAGAATACGAACTCGTACCACGGATGTTCCCAACCAACGGCGATTCACGTTCACTCGTTCCTCCGATGCAGTTCAGGTCAAAATTCGCTCAATCGTTCTCGTGCACAGCTTCCAGCTAAGTCATCTTTCTCACAACATTTTCGTCAGATCATTATCGTCAGATCAGTGGAGAGATTAGGGACGGCGCACAAATCCATACAGCCTCGCGCCGGCGAACCTGACCGCGGC
>QIAK01000246.1:0-1705 GCA_003225515.1 Acidobacteriota bacterium
CGGAGTCCAGGTAAGGACAAATACGGCCATACTGCAGCGCGTTGCGAATTCCCGTCCAAGGTTCAGGCTTGACTGGCGGCATGAAGCGCCTGACGCCAGAGGTTGACGCGCCGTAGGGTACACCCTTGAAGACGTAGACACCATTCCGCATGAATCCACGGATTTTCCCTGCGGTTGTTTCTGCGACTGTTGCCGCGTCGGAAGCTATGACCGTGCTATGTGCACCCTGGCTTGCTGCGGACTTTGTTAGCGTGTGAGCTTCCGGCGTGGGCTGCGCTAACGCTGTCGCCGGCAGGACAACCGAACCGGCTAACCCTGCTCCCAAGGTTGCCATCGCGCCGATAAAAGAGCGTCGCTCCTTAAATACTGAGCCTGAAAATGATGACCCTGACTCGCGATTAAGTGGATTCTTCGATGTCATTCCTTTACTGAAACAGCATTTCTGTCAATAAAAATAACTCTGGCCGATTGCCGTGGCTACGTTTCCCTTGGCGAAGGCAGCGCGAATGGCCTCACTGGTCTTCTCGTGAGACGCTCATTTCTTTCTGACAAGCTATATGGGGTGAAATGATAGTCGCACGATTTTCGAGTGCAGTGACGGATCAAGGTTGTGACGTCAGACAATTCGACTCGAATCTCTCATGAATGTTGAGCATGTCGAATCGTCCACCGGGAACGCCACAGACGTACGATTGACGACGGAAGCGCGGAGCAGTCAGAGAACAAATGATCCGGGGTCATCTGAAGGCCATTACGCCGCTTGTTGCGTTAGTGGCTTCCGTCCGATGCAGCAAAGCCATCCCTTACTGAGTTCTTCAAACAGCGCTACCTCCGTGTACCCTGCGGACTGAAATAGAGTTCGTTGTCATCCGCGCTAAGCCTGTTCGAACCGATCAACTTCATCACTGGTCCGAGAAGCCAATCATTCCGACCGCCTTTGTATGATTCCACCACCACCATGAGGCGGCCGCCCTCGGGGAACACCGAATTTGACGTGCTTGCCTCCGGACGTGCCGTCGTTTGCTCGAGCAAATCATCGATCTCATTCGGTGATATCGAGCCGATCTCTCCGTCACGGCCGAGCACCAACCGCCGACGTGGACGCGCGCTCAACCAGCGTATAGTCAAAAACGACATCTTGTGGCACCGACATCGTAGGCGTTCGCACTGAGTCCAACAGCAAAGAGACACCGTGCTCGACCATCCTGTCGATGGGTTGTCGGATCACGGTCAGTGGCGGCCAGGACTTCAGCGCCGTTGGCGTGTCATCAAATCCGGCCACGGAGAGATCGCCGGGAAGCTCCAGCCTCCGCTGATGCGCCACCCACACTACGCCTGACGCCATATCGTCGTTGCTGGCCACGATCGCTGTCGGTCTATTCTGGAGATCAAGAATTTGTTTGGCAGCAACGCGCCCGGACTCAAAGGTGAAGTCCCCCTCTCTGGTGAGTTCGATCTGCACTGGAATCCCGGCTTTTCTCAACGCGTCCTGATAGCCGGCGCGCCGCTCCAGGCTGTCGGCGTGAGTGGGCGGACCGCTGATGAACCCGATTCGCCGATGCCCTAGGCGAATCAGAAATGTGGTCAGCCTTCGAGCCGCAGACCGATTATCAATTCGCACAGTGTTCATACTCGGCAATGGACCTGCGGCCGCAATTGCTGTTGCTTTCATTTCGGAAAGCACCGCACTTCCGGCGAGTAGCTC
>QIAK01000246.1:1726-4303 GCA_003225515.1 Acidobacteriota bacterium
GTTCAGCACCAGCTTTTCGGCCGATCTCTTGGTTGGACTATTGCTCGAACGGACGAGCAACTGAGCCCCGTAGGCTGTGCTGGCATTGATCGCAGCCAGAAGGACTTGCGCCAGGAAAGGAGTCTGCTGATCTGAATAGAGCAGAGCGATTCGGCTGCAGCCGCCGCTCGCCAGCCTGCGTGCCTCATAGTTTGGAACATATCCGGTGTTGCGAATCGCCTGACGCACCCTAGCGCGAGTCTGGTCACTGACCTTGCCGGTGCCATTGATGACGTTCGAGACCGTCATCATGGACACACCCGCCTGCTCAGCAACCGTCCGAATCGTTACGGCTGCGCTGCTACGACGTCGTCCTGTCATCTTGAGCATCACCATCGATGATCTCGGGGGATGGGGTAAAGAGATCGGGCCCTAAGGCAGAGCATAGGCAATGATGCTACCGCCGACCTTCACCTTCGGATTCTTACCACCGCCGGAGGACACCGCAAAATACTGCTTGCCGTTAACGGCATACGTCGAGGGCGTCGCAACGCTCGATGTCGGCATCGTGTCTTCCCACAGGAGCTTGCCCGTCAGCTTGTCGAACGCGCGGACCTTGTTGTCGTAGACAGTTGCGGCGATGAAAAAGATGCCGCCTTTCGTGACGATTCCTCCACCATAGTTCTCACTGCCGGTGGTGGGGTCATTCAACTCCGGATAATCACCGAACGGAATCTGCCAGACATAGCGACCCGTGTTGAGATTCAACGCATTCAGCGTGCCCCACGGCGTGCTGACCGCAGGGTAGCCATCGGGGTCCAGGAACTTTGTATAGCCTTGGAACACATAGTCGACGTTCGCGCTCGCGTTGTCAGTTGTAGTCGCCGGCTTCGAGTTGTCATCACTGATGTAAGTCGTCAGGCCGTCGATCTGAGTCTTGCTCAGGCTGCCTTCAAATCCGGGCATCCTTCCCGATCCATGGGCAATCATTTGTGCGATCTGCTGGCTCGCCATCCGCTTGGTCAGTCCAAGTAATGCGGGGAACGACGGAGGGTTGCCTTTGCGGTCGACGCCGTGGCAACCGGCGCAGGAGGCGTTGTAGATCTCGGCAGCAGAGGCCTCGCCGCTGGTCTTCTTGACCTGAGCCCGCAACTGCAGAATGTAGGCTTGTTCGTTGGAGTTGATGTAGAGAATGCCGGTCTCTGGGTCCCAGGCAGCGCCGCCATATTCGCCGCCACCATCCAGTCCCGGAAAGATGACGGTGCCCTCAAGCGAGGGTGGATCAAAGCGGCCACGGTTGCTCAGCGTCGCCAGGTGCGCCCGCACCGCCGCGTTGGCGGCGGGCGTGCGCTGGGTCAATATCTCCTCCGTGAGTCGCTGACGAGCGAACGGTTCAGGCGCCGCAGGCAAGGTCTGGCGTGTCGCGAGCTTTTCGCCCGGAATAGTGCTTGGAAAGGCGGAAACCTCCTGCACCGGAAATAGGTTTTCGCCCGTGACCCTGTTGAACACCCAGACGAAACCGTACTTAGTAATCTGGGCTACAGCAGGAATGTCCCGACCGTCACGGCGAACGGTGACGAGCGTCGGTGGCGTCGGTGGATCGCGATCCCACACGTCGTGATCCACAAGCTGATGGTGCCACAGGCGCTTGCCGGTATTGGCGTCAAGCGCCACCAGCGAGGTGCCAAAGAGCGTATTGCCCTCGCGATCGGCGCCGTAGAAATCCTTAAATCCCATGCCCGCTGACGCCAGCGGAAGGTAGACAATGCCGCGCTCAGGATCGAGGCTCAGACCGGACCATGCGTTCCCACCATTCGCAGTCTTCCATGCATCCTTGGGCCACGTGTCATAACCAAATTCGCCGGGATACGGGATGGTGTGGAAGATCCACCTCAGCTTTCCGGTGCGCACGTCATAGGCGCGAATATGACCGGGCGTCGCGCCAGTGCTACCGAGGATAATGAGGTCTTTGTAGATCACGCCGGGCGAATTGACGTTCACCGATACCGAGCGTGGATCTCGCCCAAGGTCCTGACTCAGGTCGATCTTGCCGGTATCGCCGAAACTTTCGATCAGTTTTCCGGTGTTGGCATCTACCGCCATCAGTCGATTGCGCGAGGTGAACAAAATCCGCTCATCAGTTCCGTCGGCCCAATAGCAAACGCCGCGCAATCGCCCATTGCCGCTAACCGGTGCTCCCTCAGCCGGATCGTAGACCCAGTTCTGCGTGCCAGTGGCCGCATTGAGACTGAAAATGCGCCCCTTCGGAGAGGCGAAATACATGCGTCCTTTGACGACGATGGTGTCACCTTCCATGTCGTTGGTCGGGGCGCCATCACCGGTTTCAAACGTCCACGCGACCCTCAGGCGTTTGATGTTCTTTGTATTGATTTGATCGAGCGTCGAATAGTGTGTTCCGTGCGGATTGCCGTGATAAACGGCCCAGTCCGCACTAGAAGCCTGCGAGGAAGGCTCGGCGCCTGTAGCGGAGGAATGGGCCTGAGCATTAGGCCCTTGCACCTGGCTGGAGGCGAGTAATGCACACGCCACTGCAATTGCGATTCGTTTCATTGGCTCATCCTTCGTGGCGAGGTATTC
>QIAK01000247.1 GCA_003225515.1 Acidobacteriota bacterium
CGGACGCGCGCCAGAATGTGGCGGTCCGGGCCGTGAAGGGCATCATCGACCGCTTCTGTGGCGGATCGGCCGAGCAACTTCTGCTTGGGATGGTCGATAACGCCGTCCTCAATCGCAAGCAGTTGGAGCGACTGGCGCGCAAGATTGCAGAGAAAGAGATCGCGGACCGAAAAGGAGACAAATAAATGGCCCACTCCACGACGATCCAGGCATCCGCGTATTTGCTGAAGCAACTGGCCAATCCCGCCGCGCGCGCCCTGCTTCTCGCGAGCGCCGCAGGCCTCGCTTTGACCGCGTTTCGCGTAAGGGCCACTTCGGTACGCCTGTTCACGTGGACCGCCGTTCTTTACGCCGCCCTTGCCCTGCCCTTGTTATCGTGGGTGCTCCCCCAAGTTCCGATTCCCGCGCCCGCTTTCCTAAAGAACGTATTTTCCGAACAAGCATCTTCACTCGCGTCCGAGGAAATCCAGCCTGCGGACGTTCGCTCAGAATGCAATGACGCCGAGGCGGGAACAGCCGCCCGCGGCTGTCCAGGCGAGGAAAGCTCGACGCTCGTGTTCGTGGGGACCGCCAAATCCTCTGGGCGGCACGAACAGGTCGCATCTGCGCAGCTATCCCATGGAGCAAGCGGGCAAGCGTCGCTTCCCTCCCGTAATAATCCGGAAGCCTCGTCAGGAATCTCGTCCGTTCCATTATTGCCGCGATCGTTCGAGTCCGCACCGCTAGCCGCAGCCGCTATCTATCTCGCGGTGACCTTACTGCTCCTGGTTCGAATCCTCGTGGGGCTCGTCCTCAACCGCCGCCTGATGGGGGCATCGCACCCCATCGACGATCCGCGCATCACTCTTCGACTTGCCGAATTCGCGCACGCGGCGGGAATGACCAGCATTCCGCGCGCCGCCGAATCCGAATTCATCTCCGTTCCCGTCACCATGGGTGCATTGCAGTCCCTCATTCTTCTGCCCACCAGTTGGCGCCAGTGGGACGATGCCAAACTCGACGCAGTCGTGGCTCATGAAGCGTCCCACGTCGCGCGTCGCGATGCCCTCACTCAGCACTTGTCGCTATTACACCGCGCA
>QIAK01000098.1:0-562 GCA_003225515.1 Acidobacteriota bacterium
CATGGCTTCTTCGGCCGCAGCCATCGCCAAATGGATAAAGCGGCCCATCTTCTTAACTTCTTTTTTTTCGATGAAGTTTAGTGGGTCGAAGTTCTTGACTTCGGCGGCGATGCGGCACGCGTGCTTGGAAGCGTCAAATTGAGTGATCGGGCCGATGCCGCTCTTGCCCTTCAGCAGCTGTTGCCAGACCTCTCCAGTCTTGTTGCCCACTGCACAGATCAGGCCAATGCCCGTGACAACAACTCGCCGCACCAGTCACTTCCCCGCTTTCGCGTGCTTGCCGATGTAATCGACGGCGTCCTGCACGGTGCGGATCTTTTCCGCGTCTTCGTCAGGAATTTCGATTTCAAAGGCTTCTTCGAAGGCCATGACCAATTCGACGGTGTCCAGCGAGTCGGCGCCGAGGTCGTCTACGAAAGAGGCAGTAGGGGTGACTTCGCCTTCGTCCACTCCGAGTTGCTCCACGATAATCTGCTTCACTTTTTCATCAACGGCTGCCATGTTTTTCCTCGCTCAGAATTTAGATGGGACTGCCGGGGCAAAGGGAAATCTTAATTGTTGC